>NZ_JBHTLM010000006.1:0-257957 GCF_042678945.1 Paenibacillus puldeungensis
CCGCACTTCAACAACTCATGAGTTTATTTATCGAAATGTCCCAAGCTAAAACGAAGAAGAACAAAACAGCTGTTTTTTGTCAACTACAGGACTGGATCTCTGGTTTGCCCAGCTATATCAAGGGTTTGTTTGGAGATTCGAGCTGCGAAAGTTGAGATTATTATTAACAATACACAAATGTTGGTCAGAGCCATATGTCACACGAAGCGGCTCTCTAGCCTTAATCAATTTTAGATAGGCGACATGGCCCCTAAAATGTTCACCATCGATGAAAACACACTTGTAATCCTTCTCAAGAATTCTTGACCAATCTGGACGGTCAGCATATTTTATTTTCACGGAACTTTCCTCCGAATCCAACAAATTAACCCCAATCTTGGTTCATTTATCGTAATTTTCCTTTGTCTCACCAAGTATCTGAACATAATTTTCCATATTAAAATTCTCAATGAACTTTTTTTGATCTTCAAAAGGTAAGTAGTAGCATTCAAATATTTCTATTCCGAGTGCATTTGCTTATAGAGCCGATGATTTCCATCAATTAACTTTTGCCTTTTCAGCTCCAATTCGATAATTATTCCCGGTTCTGAAATATCGGTTGTCATAGCATACTCCACATTGATATTTGACGGGTTGTAAGCAATAAGTTGTTTTGTACTATATTGTAGAATTGGAGGTTTTAAGTTTGGCAGTTCCCTTCTTATTGCATTTATATCCCAAAGAAGTTGAACCGAATGACTTCCAAAGCAATACTTTTGTTGAAAATCCGGAACTTTTTTTACCATCTCTTTAGGTTCCTTTCATTCACTGGATGTATTTTTTTGAACAGTCCTTTATCCTAGACTTCTGGAATAAAAAAAACGACACACACCTAAGATCGCTCTTATCCTCGGCCGGGTCGTTTGTTGTGTGAGCCTTATATGATATTATTACGTCCAAGGGTTAGCTGATTTAAATGCCCCTAGAGACTTTTGGTCAAAATAATCTCGAGCGGATCAGCCTCTTGCAATAAACACCCGGCATCCTTGTAACCAAGCTTTCTATAGAAGTGCTGAGCCTCTTCATTGGATTGCGTCGAAGTCATGACTACGCTGAAGCCTTTCTCTCTCATTAGCTCTTCCCAATGAAGAACGATCTGCTTGCCATACCCCCGCCCCCGGTACTCTTCATCAAGCCATAACATATTCATAAACGGAGTGTTGTCCCAAAAGTATCCAAACCTCATCCAGCCGATTTCTTGATTCTCATCCCCGCGCAGAATAAAAATCTCTTGCTCGTTAATTTTTGGTCTGATGAGTGCCTCAACAATATGTTTGTCTCTAGCAACGATGTATTTGTAATCCGATGCTGTTGCAAATTGTATTTTCATGGATATTTGCCACGTCCCTTTAATTTACTCATGACTATCCTTTAATTCTTGCAGTCTTAACAAAACATCCCTGATATGTCCTTTCAAAATAGCACTAATGAACAGCCCTTCATTAAACCGATCTCCTCGTATGTAGCTCGTCATCAATTTTCGGAGAGTATCCAAATCTGAACTCATGATTTTGTCATGGATATCGTTATCCAAATCCTTAAATTCCTCATGGTCTGAAAGCCATTCATGCCAATTAAAAACCATCAAGAATCCAGTTTGATTCAGTTCCTCCCGAAACTTGCGAACCTCTTCACTTTCAGCCATATACCCATTAATGACACGATAAAAAGTACTGTTGGAGTCCTGAAAATAAGGAAGAAATCCTAGCAATTTCTTAATCTCTTCATGCGTAATAACCGCATCATATGGCATGCTATTTACCCTCACTATTTTAAATAAGTATCAAGGCTCTATCTTCATTATTTCGATCAAGCCGACCAAGGAATCCGCCAACTTCCCGTTCGGATCTTCTTCTAAATTGCCAAAGTAGCCGTATTCCGGATCAATCCATTCCATCCCTCCGGTTTGATTGTTGAAGAGCACTAGAATATCCCCAATATTAGTATATATCGAACCGATCCAAAATCTCTGACCAAAGTCATAGTCACCCGTCCAAGCATTGAAGCTATGCATAATATGCTCATTCAAATCTTCGCTTTTCATTAATCCTTGAAGAGTAATTTCAAGCTCGTCCACTTCATTAAACTCAAACCAATTCCCCCACTTTTCCGTTGGCGGTACTTGAGAAGACGCGATCGCTCCTTCAATTTTATTAAAAAAATAGCAAGCATAATACTCTTTAAGGTCACTGTGAATAATGAACCCAAGCTCTCGCTCAACCTCTTTAAAATCAAGGCTCGCTGTATTTTCGGATAGCTGATAAACGCTGCCAAACGTCTCTCAGTATTTCACACGCTTCCGCAGAAAGATATGACGAAACATCTGTGTAGAGAGAATCAAATACTTTTTTCTCATCATCCATCGGCAACGATCCGTCCCAAAGGTCTTGTGGAAAGTACTTCTCATTAGAGCTATGCGCACACTGATAAATAAAATAATACAGCGTCCATATGAGCACACTCGTTGGCGTTTCATATTTAGCCGAACATTCATAGGTAGCTATAAAATTAAAACAACCATTTTCCCTTTCATCGTCATTACATAATTCATAAGGCACTTCCCAATTGACCTTACTACCTGCTAACCAGTCATATCCCAAGCTTATGATGGTTCTAAACCGTTCAAAGGCTATATCATACATGCCATCGTTAAATTCGTGTTCAAAATAATATAATGTCTGTTCCGCATAAGCTAGACATATTACTACCCTGTCTTCGATGCTTAGATCCATGATATCTCTCAAAGAGTTACTCCCTCCGTTCTATACACCCCATATCAAGTACATGATTAGAGCCGTAATTAGAAAAGGCAGACCAAATACAAAGACTACTGACGAATACTTGTTTCGGAAGCTCTTGTCCTCATTTGTTTCAATACTTTGGTTTGCCCGGGTTCGATCTCCGCTGATAAAGGCCCCTGAGAGGACCCCTGCCAATAGCCATGAGATTCCTCCTATACCTGCAGTAACTTTTATGGCCATTCCCCAATCACTAATTAGTCCGAAAAACAGGGCGGAAAACACTCCTAAAACTGCTCCGATCACAAAAGTTCTTATCTCTATCCCTCCCAACTAAGTAAAAGAACATCATAACCTACTCTTATCTCTGAGCGCCTACGATCCCCAATTTATAGCCTTTCGCAACTGCGCCAACCCGCGACTTGACCCCTAGCTTCTGGAGAATCGCTGTCAGGTGATATTCCGCCGTACGCTGGCTGATCGCCAGGTCATGGGCAAGACAGCGCAGGATAGATAAAACAGAATTTCTTTACGGCTTTTTGCCTCATGCTGGCGAAGAAAGCTCTCATATTCGGGGTCGGATTTCACAAATAAAGCGGTAACTCTACGGATCCAGGCGGTTTTCATAACGAACACTCCTCGTGTTGAATAATCTGTACACAAGGAGATTAGCGCGGCTGTTTAAATTACATCCGTATATTCAATGATTTTTTTTGCATATGTATCCCAATCTCTAGCATCCGTATTAATTTCCAGCATAGGTACTTTGGACAACTTGGCTTGCTCTCTTAATTGGTTTTGGGTTTCTATAAATTCTTGACATGCTTTCAGTAGATCGTCATTCGACTTTTCCTTCCAGAACGCTGCATCTCTACTTAGTATTCTTTCCTTAACAATATCATCTGAAATCGTCAATAATACACACTTGGCATTGAGGTCAACTAGATTCTGTTCGAGTTCCTTAATTTCATGTCCCAACGAATCGCTAAAGGCAACTCTGTGATTCAGATGAAATCGCTCGAAGACAAAAAACAATCCTCTAGATTTACGAGAAAATGGACCTAAACCGATCGCCCATTCATTTAATTTTTTTTAACATTTCTACTCTTTCCTGTAACAGCTTCATGTGATCTGATCGATTTAATGATTGGAAATCCCCATTCACATTGTTTAAAATTTGCGTGTAGTGTTCTCCCAGGACAATAAGGCTGCGTTCAGCATTTTCGTCTTTTGCCATCATCATTTTGATGTTTGTTAATAGCGAGGTCTTCCCGGAATTTGAATAACCCTCAAGGATGATCCCTCGAATATGCATTGGCCAATCCCTCCCCTCTAAAAATGAAACCGATCTTTGATCATATCCGCTACGACTTCTGGTTCTATCCCCGTATTATTTATCCGGATATAGTTCGGCTTAGTAATTTCTCCAGGCAGCGAGTTCAGACGATACTTTTCGTGAGTAGTAATGAGGTCTGTTTCTGATTTTTCAACATTTCGCTTAGACGGCTTGTGTTCTAGCCTATTTTCCGTTTTATTCCGCTTCATTCTTTCTTCAAGATCTGCTTCCAGCTCAACAAAATAGACGGTTCCGCCCCTTGATTCAAATAATTTCGAAATCTGCTCAATATAGTCCCAATCGGCTTGAAGATCAAAGGCCCACACATAGGTGAATATGAGGCCCTCTAGATCACTCTGTGAAACCTCCTCAAAAATCTCCCGTCTTACCAGGCTTACTAAATGTTTCCCAGAAGGGGTTCCATAATCAAAAAACTGTGAAACAAAATCAATGGACATATGATTATGAAATAATTTAAAGTTCGTTTTTGCAGCTAGATGCTGCCCAACCGTCATTTTTCCTACTGCCTGCGGGCCGAAAATAATCACGAAATTCATAGATGATACCTCCTTAAAGAGAATAGTCGGGCAATCTTCTCTTGAACGATCAGTCATTTTTTGAAAAATGAGCTTTGGCAATCAACTAAAAGAAACAGCGGCGAACCAATCCTTAAAAAATAAAGCCTTTGACTGGCGCGGGTGTCATTCTACTAAAGTTATTCGATAGTTGAAGCTTCTTGAGATACAATTACTATTCAAACCCTTCAAAATTGCATCGCCAATCAGTCACCCATGCGGGAAAATACCCTAATCGGTGAGCTACTCTCTGTGAGGCAAGGTTACTGGCGATTACGTCATAGCCCGGTATCTCTCCACGTTCCAATATTTCAAAAGTTAACCTGTTTACAAGATAACTAGCCAATCCCAAATTACGATATTTGGGTAATACTTCTATGCCAATTTGCCACAGTTTTGCACAAGTTTTGCTTGCTCCTGCCACACCAACAATTTCCCCACCTTGCTTTGCAAGAACAGCTAGATCAGTCTGCCATGGAAGATTCGTATCATATATAATAGCTTCATTGAATCTTGTAACATCGAATAAACTAACCACTTCTTCTCGCTGAATCAGTTCAAATGAAAAAAAATTTGGCGGTGAAACTGGCTTTATTCTTTTTACATCAGGCAGAAAATGCAAGTAAAGACCTCTTATAAATGGTAAGGAGAATAAGGTATCCCTGTTTTTGCCCTGCATCTGTGTTTTGGCAATTAACAACCGTTCGGGTGTAGCCGATACTACAATTGATTTTCCCATAGACAGAATTTCGAAATAACGTGCCTTCCTCGGAAATGGCCTGCGTCCGGGATTTTCTTTAGCTTCAACAAAAATAATGCTATCCTTTTCGCAGTTCAGGTCATCGATAGAGCAATTCAGGTCAATGGCAAGTTGCGATTGCACAATGAACAGCATTTCATTTTGAGTCATAATCATCATCGTTACCCTGCCTTTCGCTTCGGAGGCGCAACGGAGTGCCTTTGTTCTTTAGATACTTCCTAGTTGTTAAATTTGGAGTAATCATACAAGCCTTCTCCCTTGATTCCTCATCGTTTTGCGCCGCGGTCGCATAAATAACATATAGTTTTCACCAGTAAAATAATAGACTTATGTCGAATTTTTTATATACTACTATTTATCTATGGCTTTTTACGATCTGCCGAAGCTTAAATTGTGCTTATGCCTATGAATAGCAAGATACCATCAATTCAAATGCCTCGTATCATTTACTCCAGTGATTTTCCACCTATCTTGTCTCTTCTCAACAGTATGCACACTTGTATTATCAATTGGGTAAAATTCAGATTTATTCGTCCATTCGCGACCCTCTAAATAATAGTACAAAACATTTATTACTCCACCATGTGTAACTAATAAAACATTCGGTCCAATTTCGTTATGTTCAAGCTTCTTACATAGCTCGTCAAAAGATTCACAAATTCTGTTATAAAAAATACTAGGAGACTCCCCGCCAGCAAAGGAAGTATTCATTTGAAGCGTATTGAAATAAACACCTGGGTACTTCACTTCAGCTTCATTATTTGGCATACCGGCCAAATGTCCATTGTTCATTTCTCTCCACTCTTCAAGATAAAGTGTTTTTACCTGTAGAATTTGCTCTATCTCTTTCGTTGTTTGAACGGCACGAGGGAGATCACTACTAATTATCGTATGTATCCCGTAATGTTGGTCATTATTTTTTATGTGCTTAGCTAGTTTTTGAGATTGGATAATGCCCTGATCGGTTAATCCTCGTTGGCTCCATCCACCACGAAACCCTTCTTCATCCATGCCATGACGAACTAAATATATTTTCAAGGGAGATCCCCCCATACTCTTATTAGATTTCAAAGTTTTCGGATCATATGTATGTCCTTCGGTTCACGCTCAAACAATTCTTGATCCACTTCTCCCGTCAGCACACTGCCCGTACTTCTATAAAAATTGACCGCGGATTCTGTTTCCGTAGATGAAATATACAAGGATTTAGCTCCCCGTTTTTTAGCTTCACGACTTAGCTCATCCATTAGCCGAGTAGCAATCCCTTGTCTTCTATAGTTTCTGGATACGTACATAAGGTCCACTTGTAGCTGATCCTGGTTTTCCCCTCTAAATTGATGTGCCAGTACAGCAAATCCTACCAGAAGCTCTTTATCAAATGCCCCGTACGCTTTACCACCGTTATTAAGTTCAAATTGAAATCTAGCTTTCAGTTCTGTTAATTGCTCTTGATTCCAACTTGGGCACTCGTGGCCTACTGCCACTTCAACGATTTCGCCATGCTGCATCTCATAAATGAGGTCAATTTGTTCCGACCGGTCAATGTCTTTCAGATTTTCAACGTCATTACTGCTTAGCTCCCTATAAAAAATCATTCGGACGAACCTCCAAATCAATTTGCCTTAAATGTTCAATAACCTTATCCACACGATCTGCAACTGTAGATTCAATATCCCCTTCGATCCGAAATACCGGGCATTTTAATTCCGAAATCCACTTTTCATGTGAAACCTTACTTCTTATTTCCATTCCTCCGTTATCATATTGCGATGCCCAATCCAAAAATTTTATGCTTTCCTCATATCTCTTTCCTCCGACGTCAATCTCTTTCCCATAGCGCTCTTTTTCCCGGTGTTTTAGTCGTTCCATTCGTATTTCGCCTGGAATCCACAAAAAAATCACTAAATCAAAATAGGGGATGAAAATATCCCCCCATCCACACAAAGAACCAGTTAGTATCCATTTTTCATGGGATACAAGATCGTTTCTCATCAGGTCAAACCGTTCACTCACATTTCGCTTTTGAGTAAAAGGGTTTTCCGTAGGCAGCCAGAAATAGTTATCCGTATCAAAATGTGGCCACATCAATCTCTTGGACAATTCATTTCCAAGTGTAGTTGTCCCAGACCCAGAACCCCCTAGAATGTGTATTCGATTGATCATCGTCTTCACCACCTGTTAATGTATTCTGAATCCAGTATCATCTCTCCTTCCATAAGTCCAGTGAATTTATATACTCCACTGCTTCGGGAACCATATAATTTGAGATTAAATGCATATTATGGGTGTCAATAAACATCCTTACTAATGAACTACTTGTGCTCATTTGTTCTGTTTTAGGCGTAAAGTATACCGTACCAGCATTACTGGCTAAGCTGTTAAAGTGCTCCAATTTGATTTCATAATCCAAATCGGCTGATCCCCTGATCCCGCGAATAATCATATCGATTTGTTCGTCCCTTATGTAATCAACAACCAGTCCTGAATAACACTTAACACGAATTGCCTCTCCTAAATGTGCTACGGACATTTTCGCGATATTTAATCTTTGCTCAGGATTAAACATGTATTTTTTTGAACGATTATTCGCAATCACAACATCAATATGGTCAAAAAGCTTTGCTGCTCTTTCCAAAATACCTAAATGTCCCAATGTAAAGGGGTCGAATGAGCCCGGGTATATGGCTTTCATATCCATCTCCTAATGTAAATTTAGTAATCACAGCAAAAATAAAAAACATCATGGCCCTCTCTCTTCACGGAGTTCCTGATGTCTTGGCTAGTTCTGCTATTCGTTTTACTTTTATAGTAAAAATTTCTGATGCATAAATATCATTGCAAATGAAGCAGGTATGGACTAATGATTAATCATTGGAGGTGTTGTTGATTTGAAGAATTCCCTTGCGCATATTCCGTATCGACCGGGATGTCCTATACATTTTAGGATTAATGATTATAATTCCGAGGAGTTTCATCAACACTCCGGCCTGGAAATGATATGGCTTTTGAGTGGCAAACTGAAGGCATCCATCGGGCAAAGTGATTATTTTTTACAAGAAAACGACCTACTTTTAATTAACCATTTCGAATCCCATCGGACAATTCCACAAGCATCAAATACTCATTTTGTTCAATTGCACATGGATAGTCTTTATATTTATAAATATTACCACAATTTTTACAACCTGTTTTACGATTTAAAGTCGTTCAAAAATAGTAAAGACAATCAAAATCCGTATGATGTTATACGCATTTTGATTAGTCATTTAATGACTGGGACAAACGAACAAATAACAGAAAAAAATAATGATATTCATCGATTGCTAGGCTACTTAACGTCTCGTTTTAGTAGACAGATCCTTTTGGCGGAACCGGAAAACCGTGTCTCCAATAAAGATTCCAATATCGTCCAGCAGATATTAAAACGAGTGGAACTAGATTTCAAAGGGAAAATTACGCTAAATGAAATTGCCCTGGAACAGCACTATAACGCATCCTATTTGTCAGACATATTCAGAAAAAATGTTGGGGTTACCTTTAAAACGTATTTGGATGAAATCCGGATGCGGTATTCCTTATTCCTGCTGCAGAACCCGGAAGCCTCCATTACGAATATTGCCCTGTCTTCAGGCTTTAGTGATGAAAAAAGCTATTATAAAGCCATAAAAAATAAATTTTCGGCGACCCCCTTGCAGCTGCGTAAAAAGCTCCAGGAGTGGAATGACGAAGGTATCTCTTTCATTGATTCTTTGGATAGACAATATATTCATCACTATGCATCCCTTCCTCTCGCGCCAAATACCCTTGAAGAAAATACGGTCCAAACCACGATCGTGAAGGATATTCGGACGGATGGATATGAATTGAAGCCGGTGTGGAATAAAATCATCAACATCGGATCTGCTTATACGCTATTGAACCAAAACATACGCGATCAAATCAAAGAAATGCAGGAAGAAATCGAACTGGAATATATCCGTTTTGAAGGCCTTTTTAATCAGGAAATGGATGTGGTCCAAAAGGATCGAGACGGTCTAAAATTCAATTGGAAATTTATTAACAACATTCTGGATTATATACGGGACATTGAGCTTAAGCCCTTCATCTGCTTGAGCTATATGCCTCTATTATTCGCCAGCAAAAGCAGCAGCTTCTTTAATTATCAAGGAAACACCTCTCCCCCCAAAGAAATGAGTCAATGGCTTTCCCTTGTTCAGTCCTTTATGATGAACTGCATTAATCGTTATGGTCGCGATACCGTGTCTAAATGGTATTTTCAAATATGGACCGAGTTTCCTGTGCATGATATTCATTGGAGCGGTACGCTTGAACAGTTTTTCGAATTATATAAACAAACGGCGTTACTGATTAAGGGAATATCTCCATCGCTAAAGGTAGGACCTGCAGCGGAAAATTTCCATACGGACGAGCATATTTCCGAAAAGCTGCTTGATTTCTGCCAGCAGAATGAAGTGCCAATCGATTTTTACAGCTGCAATATTTACCATAATCGCGTGAAATTTAATGAATGGCTGGATCGGTCCATCACAAGCCCTGTTGATATTAAATCAATTCCTTTTCAATATGAAGATAAAAATCACACCAAAAATATGCTGGAAAAGATGCACCGAATACTAAAAACCCACTATCCGAAGGATATTGAATTTATAGTTACACGTTGGAACTTTAGCTGGGATGTGACGAACCTTCTTCATGATACGGCCTTTATGGCCACTTTTATCATCGAAAACATGCTTGATCCATCGGCGACACATGCCAAAGCGATCGGTTTCTTGACGGCTTCCGATATACTTTATGAATGGGATATTAAGAGCACTCCCTTTTTCGGCGGTACGGGATTGGTCAATACGGAAGGAATCAAGAAATCGGCCTACTATGCCTTCGCCTTCTTATCGAAGTTAGGAGGTACCGTATTTGCCAAAGGCAAAAATTATATCATGACCAAGCAAGGGGAAAATATTCAAATCCTAGTGTATAACCACACGTATCCTAACCAATTGTTTATGAAGGGACAGCAGGCGGATCAACAATCTTATGATATTTTTGAGGAATCCAATGATTTGTCCTTAAATATCCATCTTCAAAATATTTACGGAACGTATAAATGCAAGCAGTACAGCCTTAACCGGAATCATGGGTCCGCTTATGATGAATGGATTCGCATGGGCGAATACGTCGATCTGGATTATGAAGAAACGGATTATCTAAAAAAAATATCCCGGCCTTCGCTGCAGCTAAAGCAGCTTACATTAACCGGTGATTTCCATCTTTCATTACATGTGCCGGTTCACGGCATCGAATGCATCATTTTAAATAAGTTCTACAACTGAGCCAAGAAAATGCCCCTTTTATAAGGGGCTATTCCTTGGCTTTTTTATATCTGCGCGAGAAAATCTTATAGTTCTCTTTTTATCTGCCTATCACTCACCTAAGAAACGGGAAGGAATCCCTGACCGATCCGATCTAAAATGAACCTACAATATTTATTAAGCCTTTATTGCTCACGGTTAGTTGAAAGCGGTTTTATAAATATTGGAAAAATCGATTGGAGGAATAATTCGATGAAGGTGGATAAACCGTATCGCTTGTCTTATACCGCGAAGGCGAAGAAAATCGTAAGTCAAATGAGTCTGGAAGAAAAAGTGCATTTAATGAGCGGCAAAGTGTCTATGGAGCAGATGCTGGATGATTTTAAAGTAAGACACTACAACTGGATTCCCTACCCCGCCGGCGGGAATGACCATCTAGGCGTTCCTGAATTGAAATTTGTCGACGGGCCTCGCGGGGTCGTGTCCGGGAATAGCACATGTTTCCCGGTGGCTATGGCAAGGGGCGCTTCCTTCGAACCGGCTCTTGAACAGCGCATAGGTCATGCGATTGGCAAAGAGGTTCGAGCACAGGGCGGCAATTTCTTTGGCGGTGTTTGTATTAACCTCCCTTATAACCCGGGTTGGGGAAGAAGCCAGGAAGTATACGGCGAGGATTCCTTCCATCTGGGAGCCATGGGGTCCTCTTTGGTCAAAGGGGTGCAGGGCGAAAATGTCATTGCCTGCGTCAAGCATTATGCTTTTAATAGTATGGAATGCGCTCGTTTTACGGTAAGTGTAACCGCTGACAAACGAACAGAACGCGAAGTATTTTTATCCCACTTTAAGGATTGTGTGGATGCAGGCGCCGGCAGTATCATGAGTGCCTACAACATGTACCATGGAACCCATTGCGGTCATCATGACTATTTGCTCAATCAGGTCTTGAAAGAGGAATGGGATTTTGACGGCATGGTGATCAGCGATTTTGCGTGGGGCGTGAAAGATACGGTTGAAGCTGCTAATGGTGGCATGGATGTTGAAATGTGCCATACGAAGTTTTTTGGCGACAAGCTGGTTGAAGCCGTAAGAAACGGTCAAGTCAGCGAAGAAAAAATAGATAAAGCGGCCCTAAGAATCGTACGTACCTTGCTTGCATTTACTGAGGCGGACCAAAAGACGTATGGCAAGGAGCTCATTGCGTGTAAAGAACACATTGCTTTGGCTTTGGAAGCTGCCGAGAAAGCTATGACTCTGATGAAAAATGATCATCATGTCCTGCCTTTCTCGAAGACAGAAACAAAACGCATCGCGGTCATCGGACAGCTTGGCAACATTGGAAATATTGGCGACCACGGTTCAAGCCGGGTATTCCCTCCTTATATTGTTACGCCGCTTGAAGGAATTAAGCGCTTACTTCCTAATGCTGAGGTTATTTTCGATAACGGGGATGACCTGGGACAAGCGAAGAACCTGGCAAAATCCGCCGATGCCGTTGTTTTCGTTGTAGGATATGACCACGATGATGAGGGCGAATCCGTCACGAACGAGGATGCCGATTTTAAGGAAGGCGGAGACCGTAAACATGGCCTTGGCCTGCATTCCAAAGATATTGATTTGATCAAAACCGTTGGACCTGTAAACCATAACTCCGTGGCCGTCCTTATTGGCGGAAATATGATCATGATTGATGAATGGAAGCAAAGCGTCTCCTCCATCCTAATGGCTTATTACCCCGGCATGGAAGGCGGAACCGCCATCGCGAAAACGCTGTTTGGCGACGTCAATCCAGGCGGTAAATTGCCATTTGTCGTACCGACAAGCGAAAGTCATCTTCCTAAAGTAGACTGGGATGCGACGGAGATTAAATACGACTATTACCATGGCTATGCCAAATTGGACAAAGAAGGCCATGCTCCTTCCCTGCCATATGGGTTCGGGTTATCTTATACCGAATTTGCGCTTTCCAATGCTTCCTTCAAAGTTGTGGACGATCAAATCATCGCCACTTGCGAGGTTGAAAATACAGGGAAAGTTACAGGTGACGAAGTCGTTCAAATGTATGTCGGGTTCAGTAACTCCAAGATTGACCGACCTGTAAAAGTGCTGCGCGGATTTGAACGGGTCACCCTGAAACCAGGTCAAAAAGAAAAAGTGGAAATCGCCTGCCCGATTGAAAAAATCAAATGGTTCAATCCTGCTACCAACGCGTGGGAGCTTGAAAAGATCGCCTATGACGTGTGCATCGGAAACAGCAGCGCGGAAAAGGATCTGCTTAAAGGTAGTATCAGCTTGTAGGGCATCAAACTACTAAAATGTTTCGATCTGGAGGGGGCAGCAATGTCAATGGCAATGGACAAGGTTATGCCGGAACAGTCTAATCAAAAGTTATCCTTATTAGAAAAAGTAAGCTACGGTTTGGGAGATACAGCATCCAACTTAATTTACGCGGTAGTTACGACTTATTTGACCTTCTATTTTACGGATGTCTATGGAATTGGTGCTGCGGCCGTAGGTACGCTACTGCTGGTTGCAAGACTTGTCGATATGCTGGATAGTCCGATATTCGGCATCTTTATTGATAAAACGCATACGAGATGGGGAAAATCCAGACCGTGGATATTATGGTCATGTTTTCCGTTTACCATCGTAACTATCCTGCTGTTTATGGGACCCGAGTTAAGCGCTTCCGGGAAATTGGTTTACGCCTATATTTTCTATATTGCTTCCAATGTATTATATACAGCCGTGAATAATCCATTAACGACCCTGCTGCCTAGCTTGTCCAGCGATATTCAAGAAAGAACGGTAGCCAACTCCTTCCGGATGTTCGGTGGGCAATTCGGTGGATTGCTTGTAAACCTGACTTTATTGCCGCTAGTTGGATTTTTAGGGAATGGGGATCAGCAAAAAGGGTTCTTCCATACGATGATACTTTTTGGTGCAATTGGATTAATCATGTTCTTGATCACCTTTTTTAACACCAGAGAACGGGTTCAGGATAAATCAGGCGGGAAATCATTGCCGATAAAAGAAAGTGTAAAAGCGATTAAGGGCAATAAGCCGTGGATTGCGGGGATTTTGCTGGGTGTCGTATTTTTCATCTTGTACGTCGTTAAATTGTCGTCAGGCATCTACTTTATTACCTACAATCTGAATCAACCGGGTCTTGTCTCCACGGTCAATACGCTGGGTTCATTAACACTGGTAGGAATTATCTTTGTGCCGGTATTATCCAAAAAGTATAGTAAAAAAACGCTGATGATTACCGGTATGGCTATCAGCATTGTAGGACAAATCATTATTTATCTGAGCGGGCAAAGCACCGCCATGGTGCTTACCGGTACAGTCATCGGAGCTGTTGGTTTGGGATTGCCGGTAGGGCTGCTGTTTGCCCTTATCGCAGATACCGTCGACTATGGGGAATGGAAATCCGGCGTCCGCGCACAAGGCTTGCTAGCATCAACCGCCTCCGGGATTTCGATTAAACTGGGTTCCGGTCTCGGAGGAGCTATTCCGGCCTGGCTGCTGGCTGCAGGGGGTTATGTTGCCAATCAAACACAGACTCCATCCGCCCTCCGGATGATTGAAATCAGCTTTATCTGGCTGCCGATTCTGTTGTGTGTATTGTCCATTCTCATCTTGGTCTTCTTATACAAATGGGAAAAACCGCATCAAGAAATATTAGCCGAGTTGGAAGCTAGAAGAGGCTAGTTTAGACCTGTTCGTAGACAGGCGAAAAAACCGTCAATCCTTAATCAAGGATTTTGACGGTTTTTTTGCCTTAGTCCGGCAGTGCCGTTTATTCGATATAGCCTTTTTCCTTCATCGCCTCATAAGCGGCTTTTTCATTTTCATCCTTAACCTGATATTCCAGCGTACCATCTACGATCTTCGCGCAGCGGCCGCCGAACGCCTTAAGGGACTCCTTGATTTCTTTGATGTCGGCAGTTCCTTTGAATGCATAATTGACTTTCATTCGCAATCCACCTCCTAAAGAAAGAATTAGCAAAATTCAAGACTTGTCCGATATGAAAAATGTCACATGCCTGGTCACCGGGCAAGCACCAATTCCGCCTTTTGCTCATAAATCAATAGAAAGAATGGGGGAATGCGGATGCCAAACCTGCAAAATTTTGAAGAACGAGCCATCTTTCTGGCAGCCATATGCGGACAGACCTATACCCAGTTTGAGAATGAGGATGGTTCGTTTGTCATGCCCATAGGGTTTACGAATATCCATACGATTCGGGGAAAATCTTTCGGCGATATTTGGGAACGCTTCGGATTTATTCTGGAATCCCCGCAAGAAATCATCATCGCATTCCGGGGAACCAGCTCCGCGCCCAATTGGGTCTCCGACATCATCGCCTCTCAAATGAGATTCAAATATTTGAAGGAACACGTGCAAACGCACCGCGGCTTTACGAACATTTATACCTCCACCCGTGGCGGAATCCTGTCCACACTAGCCGAACTCGGGGCAGACAAGGCTCTTTACATTACCGGCCACAGCCTTGGCGCTGCGCTAGCTACCCTGTGCGCGATTGACGTTGCCGCAAACACGGCTTTTGGTTCCCCCACCCTGTTCAACTACGGGTCTCCGCGCGTCGGCAATCCCGAATTCTCGAAAGCTTTTTCCAAACATGTTCCAAACAGCTACCGTATTGCCAATCCTTTGGACATTGTCACGCACGCTCCGCCTCCCATTTATAAATTGCCCAAACGGGAAAAAAAGTACTACTACAGCCACGTCAAAACGAGATCGGTGCTCACCTTCCAAAACGGGGCCATTGGACTCAACCACGTCATCAGCAGCTATTTTGAAGAGCTGACGAAGCTGAAACCGGATTTTGCTCAAAGGATGTGCACGGCAAATCCCGGATTTTGCCCGGCTGTCAAGGAAACAATCCTAACTTAGTCGATATACTGCTCCAAAGCGGTACGATTTTTTACGAGCATTACTTTGTTCCCGATCAGCTCAATCAGGTTTAAACCTTCAAACACCGCAAACTTCCGGCTGATCGTCTCCCGCGTAACGCCGACGTAATTGGCCAGCTCTTCGCGGGACAACGGAAGATCGATATGAATGTGTCCGTCTTGAGTCTTGCCGTATTTGTCGCTCAGCTCGAGGATCATGTAGGCGATGCGAATTTCCGGATCTTTGGTCGCGAGGCTTTGGGCCAGGTTCTCGGTATGGGCGAGCCGCTTGCTGACAATCTGTAAAAGCCGGAACGCAATATCCGGATTTTCCAGGATAATCCGCTCCATGTCCGCCTTGGTCAACATGCAGATGCGGGTGTCCTTCAGTGCATAAGCGCTGAAATTGCTGCGCTCCTCACTGCTGAAGATGCTGAGCTCGCCAAAAAAATCCCCCGACGTCAGGATATGCAGTATCTGCTCCTTACCTTCCGGCGTCATTTTTGACAGCTTCACATGGCCATGCTGAATGATGTACAGCGTATCGATCGGCTGCTCCTCCATGACCAGTGGCTCTCCTTTGGCGAATTTGCGATGCTTGATCATCGAGCTGATCCGCGAGAGATCCGGGTCGCTAAGCGAAGCAAAAATCGGCACTTTACGCGTGCAGGGTTCAGCGGCATACTGACAGGAAACTTCCGGCATCTCTCTGATCCTCCTCTTGTTCAACTAAAATGCAAATACAAAGTTAAGAAGTTGCTTTCCCCTTCTCGGGTACCGGCGCAAAATGGCTTGTATCTTCGCCGCAAACCGGGCATACCCAATCATCCGGCAAATCTTCAAAGGCCGTGCCCGGAGCTACGTCTTCATCCGGATCGCCGACGGCAGGATCGTAAATATAACCGCAAGGCTGGCAAATGTATTTTTTCATGATATTCTCTCCTTATGAAATCAAATTAGTTCTGCAATCTGGCTTCGACTTCGGCCATGACGTCCGCCAGGCAGCTGCTTTGCAGATCGATGCCATCCAGACTTACGCCCTGCTCGATTGCGGCTTTGTAGGTCAGTGAAGCGGCGGCTCCTTCCCACGAGATGGCGCCAATAATTGTGTTATCTTTCACAAACAATCGCGTATAAATACCGTTTTCCTCCTCGGAAATGGTGAGGTCGCATTGCGCTTCATCAATCGTCCCCATCGAAAACAGGGACACGCCAAAGGCGTTGAACAACGTGACTGGGACGGCTCTGCGATACGCCTCGGGTTCGGCTGCCGCCATATTGTGACCGGCTACACGGCCCTGCTCCATGGCGGCGCCCCATAAGCCTTCCACCAAACCGTCGATCTCCGCAACGTCTCCCGCGGCGTACACGTCCGGCTCGCTCGTTTCCAGACAGTTGCTGACGATAATGCCGGAACCAGTCTCAATGGCGGTGTGCTGGACGAGCTTCGTATTAGGCACGATCCCAATCGAATAAACGACATGCTCGCATGCGATGACCGTCTGATCGTTAAGCACAATCTCCTGCACCGTTTCTTCCCCCGTAATCGCGGCTATGCCGCGCTGCAGAACGAGCTCTACGCCTGCGCTAAACAGGGCCTTACGCAGCCGCTCGGACGAGGCTTCGTCCAGTTGTCTTGCCATGAGGCGAGGAGCCGCTTCGATGACCGTCACCCGGTATCCGCCTTCATGGAGCGCCCAGGCCGTTTCCAGCCCCTGCACGCCGCCTCCGATGACCGCGACGCGGTCGCCTTCACATAGCTCCGCCTTCAAGCGGTCGGCATCCTGTAGCTCCCGTAGCGAATGCACCCGCTTCAATCCGGCTCCCGGCACGGGGAGAGCACGGTTGGTGGCGCCCATGCAGAGCAGCAGCTTATCGTAGGCGATCTGTTCTCCTTCCGCTGTCTCTACCAGCTTCCGGTCCATATGGAGCTGCACGGCGCGGGCAAAGCTTTTTAACGTAATGCGGTTGTCGTTATACCACTTTTCCTTCTTGATCAGCACTTTGTCGCTGTGGAGGTCCGTAAACAGACCTTTAGTCAGCTTGATCCGGTTGTAGGGCAAGCGGTTTTCCTCGCCGAGAATTGTGATATCCGCAGCGGCATCCAGATCCCGGATCGCTTTCGCAGCTTGAACGGCGGCCACGCCGCCACCGACGATGACATATTGTTTCGAGTCAGACATAAGCCTTCTCCCTCCTTACAAAGAGCTCAGCAGCAAATCGGAGACGAAGTCGGCTGCATGTTTGATTTTTTGCGCTTTTTCAGCGTCTTTCGGCGAGAAACGAACGCGAATCGGAAACTCCACATGCGTCATCCCCGTCGATTTGATCACATCCGAGGTGCTTTGCACGGTCATATTCGTTTGCTTCAAATAATCGTGAATGACCTCGATCGCTTCCCCACTCCAGCCGTAAGACCCGAACGCCGCCGCAAGCTTGCCTTCCAGATTCATCGTAAGCAGTTCTTTCAGAATTGTTTCCAGGTTGCCGATCATATCCGCATAGCGCGTGGAGCTGCCAACGAAGACGGCATCGGCTGAAATGATGCTGGCAAGAATGTCTGCCGCCGGGCTCTTGTCCGCATCCCATACCTCGGTTTCAATACCGTTTTCCGTCAGAGCATCCCGCAGCAGGTTCGCCATCTTTTTCGTATTGTTCTTGATCGTGGTGTAAACGATGGCTGCTTTCTTTCCTTGCATGGTGTCACGGCTCATGGAGTCGTATAATCCGATATATTTACGCACATCTTCCCGAAGGATAAACCCGTGGGACGGTGCGATCATTTGAATATCCAAATCCCGGACGGCATCCATCAGTGTTCTGACGTATCTGCGGTGCGGATGAATGATGGCGCTGTAATAGCCCTTGAAATCCTCGGTGATGTCAAAGCCGGCTTCGTCGTCAAACAACTGCTTTACGGCTACATGGGTGCTGAAAATATCGCATGGGAACAAAATCTTGTCCTCCACGCAATACGTGATCATCGTTTCCTCGGTGTGCAAATACGGCGTCTCCTTGAACAGGAGCGTTTTCCCGCCGATGTCCAGCGTATCCCCGTCTTTCACGATCAAAAAATTGCGTCCGTGCAGCTTGTACATTTCCTGCAGCTCCGGCACGGCAATCTCCGTGCACACGATCGTGGCATTTGTAGCTTGAGCGGCCAGTGCGGCGAGTCCGCCGGAATGGTCGGGTTCTGTATGGTTAATGACTATATAGGCAATATCCAAAGGATCAATCATGCTGCTGATGAGCTCGGCAAATTCCCGGCCGAATTCGATATCTACGGTATCGATAACTGTAGGTTTGCCGGTTTTCAGCAGATAGGAATTGTAGGTCGTTCCTTTGGCCAGCACGAGCCGATGGAAGGGAACCTCACGGTCGTCGATTTTACCTGCCCAATAAATGTCTTTCGCAATTTGAATATTTGTGTTCATAGGTTGAACCTCCCAATTGAGAATGTTAATCAGCAAACCTATTCTATAATGGCCGCCGCTCTCAAAAGAGGATTCAAATCAAATTTTGAAATTTTTCATGATTCATTTTTGAAATACCCTTATCTAATGTACTTGATTTTTCGGAGAAGGTTATGCGTGCGGTCACATCAAGATAGATGGTTTGGGCAAAAAAATCCTCCTCTGGCGATTCTAACGAATCCAGTTAACGCTATTCCGTCTATTTATGGGTCTATTGAAGGAAAACCATGCCATTAACGTGTCTCAAGTTCGTTAAAATTTGATAAAGCCGCTTTTTCCCAAAATAGCGCTTATTGGGTTCGTTATGCCAAAAATAAATTAGCAAGCGAGTTGCCGCTTTGGCGCCAAGTTGGTTCATGTACAATTCCGCTGCTTCACCCTCTTGCATCAATATACGGTAAGCGTAAATCTGACTTAAGGACAAAAAACAAGCCGACCCACTCGGACCGGCTTACCATTTTTTTGCTGACGCCATATTTATTTTATTCTAATTTGCCAACCAACTTCTCCTTGTACTCCGTAGGACTATAACCCGTGTATTCCTTGAACACCTTGGAGAAATAATGCTGGTCACTGAACGAAAGCAGGTCGGACAGCTCCTTGAATTTCATGTCCGGACGTTCCTCCAGAAGACGACAGGCCTCTTTGATTTTCAGCTCAGTGTAATACTGCACAAAGGTGGTCTGCGTATATTTTTTGATGACCCGGCTGATATAGGATGGACTGACGTGAAACTTAAGAGCGATATCATTAATGGACAGCGCGGCATACATATTCATCTTGACGTACTCGTCCATCTTCTCGAACAGCTCCTGCCCGCTGGTGCGGCTGTGAGTCTGCAATATATCGAAGCATTGTCTCGTCCATTCCACAAGCTCCCGGCAAAAATCTGCATAGCTATTTTCCTCAAACAATTGCTTCGCTTTAAGCTCAAGTCCAAGCCGGATTTCGGCCCCGCGCTCTTCACATAAACGAGCAAACGTGTCCACCAGCAGGCCGAGAAATCGTTCCACTTCCGCAACCCGAACGTGTTCCTCCGCCCATTTCACCATCTGCTCGGTCAGCTTGAGCGCAAACTGCTCCTTCCGCTGTTCCCGGATCATTTGAACAAAGGCCGTCAACGTTGTCGGTTCCATAAGGTTCTCAACGATCCCCGCCTGAGAGGCAGATGTTCCGGTATCGATGACAAAGCCTTGTGTTATACGCTGTTGCTCCGATAGCATTCCCGATGCTCGGTAGTAAAGCTCCGGCAAACGCCCGGATTCCGAGGATAGCAGTTGCCCTCCGATGATCGCATCCATGCCATGGCCCACTAAATGCCTCCGCACGGATTCTAGACACTCATAAATAGAAGAATACATACCCGCTGCCGCCCTATTCACAAAAACGATATACTCCTGCGGGATTTGCGCCGGGAAGACCCAACATTCATGCGGAGCAAATATCTGCTTTAGGAGGTACTCCATTTTCTCTCTTTTCCATTCATCTTTCCCTGGGGAAAAAGGCTGTCTTCGTGCAATCAACATGACTTTTGCGAAATGAGTGAATTCCTGATTCAGCTTGATTTCCGCATAATAACTCGGCTCGACAATTTCCTTCAACAGATCCCTATCATTTACTATCCGTTGATTCAGTTGACCGATCGCCCGCTCCATGACTTCCTCCAGCGCCTTTCGTTCCACGGGCTTCAGCAAGTAATCGAACACCTGCAAATTCAAGGCTTTGCGCGTATATTCAAAATCACTGTAGCCGCTGATTAGCACTACTTTTAACTGCGGATTTCTCAATTTGGCCTGTTCAATCAACGTCAAGCCATCCATTTTGGGCATCCGGATATCGGTGAGCAGCAGATGCACTGACTCCCGCTGAATCTTTTCCAGCGCTTCTTCCCCGTTCGCCGCCGTAGCCACGATGCGAAGCGGAAGCTCCATCGTGCTTAACAGCGTTTTGATATTGCGAAGAATCGGCTTGCTGTCCTCAACGATCATGACGTTATACATCACCCGTCCCCCCTTTTTGGTTTAGTAGAAATTTTTGGTGAGTGAGCCGATGATTTGCACGGTTGCGCCTTTTCCATCATCCGTATAATTATTGAATATGTTAAAGAAAAGCCGGTTGGTATACATCAATTTAAGTCGATTCACGCTATTGACGATCCCCATATTGCCAAGGGATGTGCCGTTTTTTTGAAACTCGTTCGTTCCTGCTCCGGATGCCTGAATATTGCCAAGAATTTCGCGAATTTTTTCCTCTGGAAAACCATCCCCGTTATCCTTGATTTCAAGCGCCCATAAACCGTTATATTGCTTGACTGTAATTTGGATGCGCCATGGGGGATCCGTATTCGTAAACGCATGCTCGATGCAGTTTTCTACAAAGGGTTGAATAACCAGCCTAGGCAGCTGGATTTGATGTGATAACTCATCAGCATCGATCTCCCATTCCAAATCATCCTCGTATTTTTGCTGTACCAGCGACAAGTAATGTCTCGTATGTTCCAGTTCTTCGGCCAAGGTTACATGCGCATAGGGCGATGAGACGATATAGCGTAAGCTGTCCGAAAGATGCTTGCACATGTCGGAAACGACTTCGTTTTTCCCCTCCTGAGCCGCAATGCTGATCAAATAAAGAACATTATGAATAAAGTGAGGAGCAATTTGAGCCTGGAGCGCCGAATTCCGTGCCTTGACTTCTTCATGCAGCGCCGCTTTTTCCCGCTCGATGGACTCCTGAAGCCGCTTCATCAGCTCCTGAAATGCTTCATTCAGCAGCAGCAAATCATTATTTTTAGGCCGATGATCCACTTTGACATTCAGATTGCTATAGTTGATGCGCCAAATCTCACTGCGAAGCTTCCGAATCGGCAGCAGCAAATTGCGCGTAGAAATGAAAATATAAACAAAGGAAACCAGCATTAACGAGGTAATCAGCAGAATAGAAATATTTTGGACGGTGTGGACCGAACCCAGCACAGATTCCTTAGGCGTAATGATATACGTGATCCACCCGGTGTTTTCCGATTTGGAATAAGCCACGTAGTTGTTATGTTTATCGGTAAAAACCCCGTTATCGGACAACTCAGGCATAGGCAGCTTTACATCTGCGGCACCAGACCCCGAGTTGGTCATCTCATGGCCCTCATTGTCAAAAATGTAAACCTCTCCAGCCGAAATCCCTTCCGTCAGCTTTTGGATATAGGCCTGGTCCATTTGAATACAAAGATACCCGTACATTTTGCCGTTCTGGTTATTGATCGTTCGAAGAAAAGAAATCGTATCACCCTGGCGAATTAGAACAAAGCCACCCCCCGTCCACTTTTTCCCGATATCACTGTTCTCAAGCAAAGTCTGTAAGGAAGCCGGAGTCGGGCCCGAGCCAAGATAAGAGGCCAAAAGTGCACCTTTTTTATCATAAATAATCATATACTTTATGTTCATGCTAGGGCCTATCGCCTGAAACATAATATCTTTCAGCTTTCGGATTTGATTGAGTTTTTCATATTGTATTTTCGTAGAGTAACTCTTGTCCAAAATATCAAATAGATCCCTGCTGGATATGATGCGCTGTGACAGCTGGTTTTGATTGTTGATATAAGTTTCAACCTGTTCGCTCACCTTTTGGGCAGTCAGCAGCGTATCTTGCACCGTTTTTTCCTTAATCGGCTTGATGACGACCACATTGACGAAAACGATAAAGCAGGCTAACACAAAGAGAAGCAGGGCTAAAAATGTCAAAAATACTTTCGTTTGCAGACTAAATTGAAGCTTCCCTTGCCAGCGTCTCAGCATGCTAACTGACGCCTCCTATTCTGCCCGGACTATTTGATAGCGATTACAAGTTCAGAAATTTACACACAAACTGTCAAGCACAGACATGTAACTCGATTTTAATACAAACTATAATCAAGTTGTAAACGGATTCAACATTCATTTTAGTTGGGGGGATATGCTTTGAACAGTACTAAAATAAAAAAAGTGACCGCTCTGGTGTTAGCCGGCTTGCTGTCCGTTTCACTCACCGCTTGTGGATCTGGGTCTGGAGGCTCCAACTCTAGCTCAGGAACAAACAACTCTTCTGCCAAAGAAAAAGATGGCAAAAAGGTGACCATTGAATTAGCGATTTCGAAAAGTTCGCAGGATTCCGCTTTTATTCAGCAAGACTTTCTGGATCAATTTGAGAAGCAAACGAACATTCACGTCAATTTGCAGCTGATTCCGGCCGAACAAACGACAACCGTCCTGCAAACCAAACTGGCCGTCGATGAAACGCCGGATATCATCCAATACAACTTGGCCAGCGCCACTACGGACCTCAATCTGGAACGCAATTTTGAAATTTTGGATAATGAGCCTTGGGCCAGCAGAATTGTAAACAAGGATGTGCTTTCGGCATACGGCCATCTTTACAGCTTCCATGTCAGTCAGGACACAGGTATGCAAGGGGTTGTGTACAACAAACAAATCTTTAAAGATCTCGGCTTGTCCATTCCGAAAAACTTCGACGAATTTTTAGCCGTTTGCGAAAAAATTAAAGCCAGCGGGGTTACACCGGTATTTATGCCTTTTAAAGATAATTGGGCCGCTAACATCTGGCCTGCTGCCGCTTTTGCCGATTTTGTTTCCAAAAATGACCCGAACTTCTTCACTGACTTAAACAGCAACAAGAAGAAATGGTCGGATATCCCGGAATTTCAAACCTTCCTGGAGCAACAGTACGAAGTGTATAAAAAAGGCTACACCAATGCCGACGTACTCAGCGACAGTTATGACATGGCGGTCGGGAAGTTCCTGAACAAGGAAGTCGCCATGATGTTTATGGGTGACTGGTTGATTGAAGGGGTAGCTCAGAAGGACCCTAAAATGGAGCTTGGGGTTTTCCCCATTCCGTCCTCCCAAGATGCGAAACTCGGAGCAAGCCCGCTCGGCGGACAGCTGTTCGTTCCGAAAAAAGCGAAGCATTTGAATGAGGCTAAAGAGTTCCTGAATTTTATGGCTTCCAAGGAAATAGCTCAGAAAATCGTCGATAGCAAAGGCTACATTTCCAACCTCAGCGATGTAAAAACGCCTAAGCTTCCGGCCTACAAACAGGAAATCGTGGACAATTATGTGACGCCGAAGAAGACCGTGCTGACAACCGATGCGTATATGCTCGTTGACCGCAGCGAGCTGTACAGACTGCTGCAGGATGAATTTGCAGGCGGCTTGACGCCAGCCGAGGTATTGAAATCCTGGGATGAGAAGTTCAGCCAATTGATGAAGGATAAAGAAGTGCCCGGTTTTTAAGGAGAGTAATAAACAGGCAGCATCATTCCTCCGGGGTTGGTGCTGCCCCAGGCTATAATGGGGTGTGAGATATGAAAACGACAAAAAACTTGTACTCGTATTATTTGGTTTTACCGGCACTGCTCATCTATTCCCTCTTTTTCGTCGTCCCTGCTTTTGCAGGCTTTTACTATTCATTTACCGATTGGCGGATGGACCGACTAGATATTCATTTTGTTGGCTGGGATAACTTCACCAAAATTTTCTCCGACAAAACGCTCTCTCTGGCTCTCAAAAATACAGTGTATTTCGCTGTCGCTACGGTAATCGGCAAAAATGTCATCGGCATCCTGCTGGCTGTCGCTCTGAACATGAAACTGAAAACGAAAAACCTGCTGCGCGCCATTTTCTATTCGCCTTCCATTCTGAGCATCCTGGTCATCAGCATTTTGTTTACGCCACTGCTGCGGACCGAAGGTACGATCAATAAATTGTTTGAGGCGATCGGACTACATGGTTTAAGCCAGGCTTGGCTGACCAATCCTTCGCTGGTCATTTGGACGATTGCTATCGTCTCCATCTGGCAAAGCGCCGGCTTCCAAATGGCCATCTATTTGGCCGGACTCCAGTCCATATCGCCGGAATACTACGAAGCGGCCAAAATTGACGGAGCAAGCTCCTGGAAGAGCTTCTACAAAATTACGCTGCCTCTCCTCCTGCCGGCGATCAATATTAACCTGATGTTGACGCTCATAGGCGGCCTTAAAGTATTTTCGGAGGTCTATGTTATGACCGGTGGGGGTCCAGGCAATGCATCACAGGTTGTCGGGACGATCATTATGCGCGCATTCGGTGAAGGCAACTGGGGACTCGGTACCGCAGTCAACACGCTTCTGTTCGTCGTCGTCACCATAATCGCGATTCCACTGCTGATGTATATGCGGCGTAAGGAGGTCACCGAATAATGGGATACACGCGCAAGCTCGCGATACGCAACTATATTGTCGAAGGAATTCTGCTTCTGGCCTCTTTGATCGTTATATTACCTGTGCTCATTATGATTTTGGGTTCATTCAAAACAAGCGCCGAAGTACTCAGCTTTTCCTTGAAGCTGCCCAAGGTATGGCAGTTCTCCAACTATGTGCGAGTATTTGAGGAGGGCGGATTGTCCAGAGCATTCCTGAACAGCGTGATGATTACCGTCATATCTTCTCTTATTAACATCGTCGCCTCTTCGGCCGCCGCTTTCATTCTGGCGCGTCGCGAGACTAAAGTCGCGGGGGCGTTGTACATGTATTTTTTCCTAGGATTGATTGTTCCGATGTCAACCATTACGACGATCCGAGTCGTTCAGTGGATGGGGTTCTATGGCAGCATTCCGAGCGTCATTCTGATTTATGCTTCGCTCAATACGGCATTTAGCGTATTTCTCTACAGCGGCTTCATCAAAACGATCCCGAAAGCACTCGATGAGGTAGCCTTTTTGGAAGGAGCGAATGTATTCAGCGTCTTTGTCCGCATCGTCACTCCGCTCATTCTGCCTGTAAACGTGACGGTCGCCATCATGGTATTCATGTCCGTGTGGAACGATATCACGATTCCGGTCTACTTCCTGACCGACAGCTCCACCTGGACGATGCCGCTTTCGATCTACAACTTTTACGGCAAGTACAGCCGAGACTGGAATTTGATTTTCGCCAACCTCGTGCTGACATCACTACCTGTATTCATCCTTTATTTATTCGGTCAAAAATACATCGTCAGCGGTCTTACCGCCGGTGCGGTGAAAGGCTAAGCATCGAGCAATAACCAAAAAGCAACCCAACCTTTAGATGCTCCCATCTTAGGTTGGGTTGCTTGTTACTAGTATGAATTCGCTCAGTGTATGTATTCGCTCCTTGTTACTATTCAGATAATCGCTTATCAAGCATCGCGATCACAAACCTCTAACGAACTGTATAAGCGTTATTTGGCCCAATATGCTCTCCTGGTGATTCTAACGAATCCAGTTAACGCTATTTCACCTATTTTGCAGCCAAATGGTGCTAAAACGTACAAATAACGTGTCTCTGGTTCGTTGAATTTTCAAAATGCCGTTTTTTCTCCAAATAGCGCTTACTGGGTTCGTTAGCTGGGTGAACGCAGCTTCGGAGTAACATATCCTAATATCCTATTACCAACGGTTGTCTTTGCTTGCCTCTAACGAACTGTATAAGCGCTATTTGGCCCAATATGCTCTCCTGGTGATTCTAACGAATCCAGTTAACGCTATTTCACCTTTTTTGCAGCAGAATGGCACCAAAACGTACAAATAACGTGTCTCAGGTTCGTTAAATTTTCAAAATGCCGTTTTTTCTCCAAATAGCGCTTACTGGGTTCGTTAGGTTTACGTCCTGCATTGATCACCCATCATTTGCTGGTTCATAATGCTTTAATTGCGATAGAGAGGATCCCTTTGCTTTACCTTCCGGCGTCAACCTATGGTTAAACTGTAGTACACGGTTATGAGCAAAATATACATACAATCACAATAACAGCCGTTATGATCCCTACAAATCGCTTTTTCTTGTTCATTTGTAATTATCATTCCTTGCAAATCATTTTCTTAACTTTTACATCCCGGTTGTATTCACAAAAACGCCCCAGCCAAGAATGCTCATCATCTTTAGGCTGAGGCGTTTGCTGTCTCGATCTTTATTCTTATTTAATGCTGCCAGGTATAACCTCTTCAGGAACTTCGCCTTGCATATCTAGGTAATAATGTCTGATGACCTTCAAATCATCATCTAATTCATAAACCAGTGGAACGCCGGTCGGAATATTCAAACTCACGATACCGTCCGCCGGTACATGGTCTAAATATTTAACCAGGGCTCTTAAGGAGTTACCGTGTGCGGAAATAATAACCTTCTTGTTTTCGTTAATAACCGGTACAATGGAGTCTTTCCAATATTCGATGACGCGTTTCTCTGTATCCTCCAGGTTTTCAGACAACGGGATATCCGTTTTATTCAATTCACTATACTTAGGATTATTGGCATCATATCTACTGTCCGTTGGATCAAGTTCCGGTGGTCTTACAGTTGCGGATCTTCTCCATAGATGGACCTGCTCATCACCATATTTTTGAGCTGTTTCAGCTTTGTTCAAGCCTTGAAGCGCCCCGTAGTGGCGCTCATTCAACTTCCACGATTTAGTTACGGGGATCCACAATAAATCCATTTCATCAAGGATGATATTTAAAGTTTTGATAGCCCTCTTCAGTACAGAAGTAAAGGCATAATCAAAAACATAGCCGTTTTTCTTTAAAATAATCCCTGCATTCCTTGCCTCTTCTAAACCAGCATCTGATAAGTCCACATCGGTCCAACCTGTAAATCGATTCTCCAGATTCCAGGCACTTTGACCGTGACGAATAAGTACTAATTTCTTCATAGCTATTCTCCTCTCTGCTAGAAGCACTTATCATTGTTGTTCCTGGGATGCATCGTGAACGTGATATCCCTGAAACTGGCCCAGTCTTACATAGTTTGTGCTTTAGGCTGAGTCATTTGTATCTGAGCTTCTTCCATGATTATACATCTGACTACCGAGGAGTGATAGTCCCGCTGTGCAGATACGCTGATGTTTGCAGCGGCTACAAATTTGAAATTATTCTGATTTCACAAAACACCCCAGCCTAGATAGCTCACTATCCTAGACTGGGGCATTTGTTTTCAGAGCCTTCTTCCTATGTTAGCGACCCTCTACATTTCACGATCAGCTAAGCTTTTTGTGAGTTCAAAATCTGGTCGTTAACGAATGCTTTAATAAAGAACAACTCATTTTCATTAGGGGACCTATCATTGTCTTTTGTAAAACACTCTATGGCTTCCTCTAATGATGTGGTTTCCGTAGCTTCACTTGCCAACTTGAGCTCTTTCCAAAACGTATTCATCTCATCTAAGTCACAAATAGATTCATGACCGAGTAGAAAATAGCCAGCATCAAATTTCTGGATATCTTCAATCATTGGTAATAGATGAGACTTTTTGTAATGGAATAATGAATTACGGGTTGTTCCATAAACGCTGTCCCCTAGAAAAATGACCTTTTCATCAGGAACATAAACAATCGTGGAATCATCCGTATGCGTACTCCGTATTTGTTCAAGAACACAGGCCTTATTCCCCAAGTCAAGAGTAAGCGACTTTTCAAAAATGATATCTGGAGAGTGTAATTGAAATGCTTCTCTCTCAGGTATTTCATTCTTAATGATCTCTACACACTGTGCACTCATCTTTTTGGAATTTACATATTCTTTGAGAGAACGATCATCATAAGAATAACCCCGCCAAGCTTGTAACAGCTGATTCGTTAGCGGATTCACAATGACCACAGCATCAAACTCGTTCATCCCTAAAAAATGATCCCAATGCGCATGAGTGATAACCAAATACTTAACTGGTGGTACATTTAAACTCTCTATTTCTTGTAAAAAATCCTTAGCGTGTTGAAGTGAATTTCCAGCATCGATGACCAGACTGTACTTATCGCCACAAACCAACCCTAATGTCGGTCTTTCCTTATCATTTTGGTTAGATAAATAATATATAGATTCACTTAATTTATTTAGCATGTCACTTCTCCTCAATAAGTATTTTCAGAGATTCAGAGAAATCTACATGCCTATTTTGGGTTCGCATATAGATATTCTCATTATAGTTTTTTTACCAATGGAAACACCTTCTCTCTTATAGTGGTAACCCTCTATATTGGTAATCTACTTCTTAGGCATCCAACTAACAGGTATAAAATATCCGTTCATTGTTAAGAAACGGGCGACAATAATTTCTACACAGCTTTGGCATCCGATCGCGCATCCAATCGTGTACCGAAGTATTCCCCATTTGGAAAGCATAGTAACCTATGATAGCGACTATCATGAAGCCCTCCATAAGAACGATATCGTATTCGGTCACTTGCCCCCGCTCACGCCCGTAATATCCTTCAAGAAAGGTGTCCCGTAGTTCTGCAGGAACCATCATTGCCCCCATAGCTACGTCCAGCAAATAATAGCCCGTTCCGAAAAAACCGTAATCAATGATCGCAATGCCCCCATCGTCCGTAATCAAAGTGTTGCCCATGCTTATATCACCATGAATCAGGCCGAATCCATTGTTCCCTGTTCCCTCAAGCCGGGAGTTAATAAGGTTGATTGTTGACGTGATGGTGTCTATGTCGGAAGCCTGAAATAAACCAAGCTCCAGCCCTCTTTGGATCGTACCAACCATTTTTGTATTGTAAGCAATGTCCTGTCTCGGACGCTTATCCAGTTGACCTTTCGGATAAAGGTGAAAGAATGCATGCAGTTCGGACAAATGGCGTCCTAGCGCCAACACCCGCTCCGGATCTGCAACATCGTCCTTGTTTAGGTCTCTCCCTTCTAGCCAAGTTAGCATCGTTGCATTAAGCTTTTTCCCTTCATGTTCGAGCATCGTAACGAGCTGCCCATCTAAGCTGCGCAAGGGTTTCTGGGAGGTCAGGATCGTCTGGCGTGACAACTCTTCTAACATATCCATTTCAATGAGAAGACCTTCATACGTGTGCTGCATGCCGGTCATGCTCTCTTTGTACGGCTGGTGAATACGCAGTAAGTATGAAGCGCCGCCGCAGTCATTTACACGATACGTTCTGTTCTCGTTATGCCTAAGAAACTGGATAGATGGATCGATCATGCCGTATTTACTTAATAATAGTTGAAGCTCTTTATTCGTCATTAGACTCCTCCCAAGAGACGGTAGCCCTGCACTATGAAACGGTGATATAGATGTAATGTTCCCTCTGCAAATGTAAACTCCTTTAATCTATATTTATCATATACTCTTATCTTAAGCCGATTCGTTTGTTGTCTGAGTATATTTCTTATTTTTCACATCTGACAGCCATATTCCGCCAACCATCCTTCAAGTTTTTCTTTTATTACTTTTCGATCTTTTGTAGAAATGCTCTTAAACACGTTCCATTCACCATCAACAACCTCTAATGTATAATGTCCATCAATACTTGAGTCCGGATACCAACCTAGATCAAATAACAAGCGATTTTCTCTATCAGGAACATACCAAGCACCATTTTTGATTCCAATTTTAACGATTTGAAGTAAGTCCTCCGTAAAATATCCCCAATTTTCAATAAAGTCGCTGTCTGCCTGTGAAATTGGATCAACATCATAGAACTTATTGTATGTCACTGCATATCCAGTTGGTATTCTAAGTTGCATTAATGTCAATAAACTCACCTACTATATAAATTGAGTGCTTAACTGTCTATTAAACTCCAAATAATTACTAACACGATCACAATTAATAATTGTATGATTGGATTAGCCATTATATTAGCAATGATAATACCAGGGTAGAGTATTAGTGGAAAACCTCCCAGAACAAACAAGTGTCATAAACCTTACAATAAAGTGAATTAGAGGTGCTGACAAGTGTCTCTTTCTTTTGAAATTCAATGGAGCAATGTTACGCTTCAATCTTCGGCATCCCACTATGAAATAAACAACTTAAGGAGTCTGCAAACATATGGATACCACGAACCAAGTCTACTACCGAGCCATCCTGGCAGCTTATCCGCTGTCTCCCGTCCTGCGGATCGAAGAGCGCGACAGTGGCATGAACAATACCACCCGCTACGTTATCCTTGAGGATGGACAGGTTCAGGTTCTGCGCATTTATGAAAACCATCGCTCGACCATGAAGCTGGCTACTGAGCACGAACTGCTGCTCCTGCTGGCACGGCAGAAGCTGCCGTTTCAAACCCCTTGTCCGCTGCAAACCAGGCAGGGCGAGACCTGGACTACGGCGCCGGACGGGAAATTGGCGGCGGTGTTCGCTTACTTGCCCGGCGTGAAACCGGCTGAAGATCGCCACGACCTGTCTTACGCCTACGGACGGGCCGTAGGCCAGCTCACGTTGGCCATGGAAGGGCTGCAGCTTGAAGCCGCCCCTTCTTATCCGCCATATGATGAGTTGCTCGGCCCGGACACAGAAGAAGCGGCGGTGAGCGCCCGCCGCCTCTACAAGACAGATCCGGCTCTCTCCGCGATAGCCGAAGAGACCGAGTTTCTACTAGATGTCCTGGATTCGTTAACCAACCATGCGGAATCCATACGCCGCTTGGAACGGCAATGGATTCATGGCGACTTCTCGCACTCCAACGTCCTCGTAGAAGATGGAGAAATTCGGGCCGTCCTCGACTTCGAGTTCGTAACCCTCGACCTTAGGGCGATGGAACTTGCTGTCTGCCTAGCCGAACAGCTTTCCGCTCCCGGCGGCCTTTCTAGAAAAGTCGTGAAGGACATGCTGGCTGGCTACCACAGTGTGCGCCGATTGGAGGCAGAGGAGTTGGAACTGCTGCCCGAGCTGCTTCAGCTTCGTAAGCTGGACGTCTTCCTGCACTTCCTGAACCGTTATCAGACCGGGCTTGACCCGGCTTCAGTTCTTAAAGATCAGACGATAAAATCAGCAGCCGTATGCCGTTTTATTCATTCACAAGCCGCTTGGATCCGCAGCCTGTAAATGGGCGAAACCAATTAGTACAGATGTTGGATAGCTTACAATACTTCCGATTATCCTTATCTTTTAACTTGGGGCAGGAACTGGCACCGGATAGATTTTCATAAAAATAAACCTGGTGAGTGGACCCACCATAATCATCTGCAGCGGTAAAGCGCAAATGAAACTCCTCCACAGGTTGGTTAGATAAGCTTCAGGCAAGGGACGCATGTACTTGTTTGCTTGTTGCTTCTCTAGCAGCAGTGAATTAAATTCGCTTACTGTTAGAGGTTGGACTACACTTCTACGATTCCAACCGCTGTATATGGATAATCAATCTGCTTCTTCACGATATTCATCGCTTCTTTTCCAGCTAACAATTCAACAATGTATAAACCTAAGTCAATTGAAGTTGCTACGCCTCCTGCTGTGATAACCTTGCCATCCTTCACAATCCGTGACTTTATAACCTCTGAACAGTAAGGCTCCAGTAATTCATAAGTATTCGGATGTGTTGTCGCTTTCTTATCCTTCAAAAATCCTGCAGCCCCCCACAATAACGACCCCGTACATACCGATATTTTATATTCAACGGATTCTGCCGTTTTTACCCAATCCATAAATTCCTTGTCGTCCTTGAGCGTTCTCGTTCCCATTCCACCAGGAATATAAACAAGATCATATTCAGACAAATCCGGTTTAATCACATTTACCTTTACCCTCATACCAAGTTCATCAGTTACTTCTTCGGTCAAACCACAAATATCCCAAGTTGTTCCTTTGGTCCCATCAAATTGGTTTAAACGATCGATAACATCATAAAATCCAACGAAATCAAGAAACGTTACTCTATTAAATAAAACTAAAGCGATTTTCATTGATTTTACCCCTTTACTTGATGTTCATGAATTGAAAGCTTCAAATTGCTTAAATTAATCCTTAATTCCCAAAAGCATCCTAGATAAGGTTACTTTCTCAATGTCGTATTCACCAGCTTGGAATTTTAGATATTCATTCTTAAATCTAATGATCGGCGAATCTTCATCATCTAGCAATTCAATAGGATCCATCCAATCTTCAAACCACCTAAAACCTTCACATCGGATAAACTTCATGATCTCTTCGACACATTTCACTACTGATTCTTCAGGCGACCCGTAGGACAAATTGTATTTCCTTCGGAATCCATCACTATCAATACCGTTTAAAGCAACGGCTTCAAAGCTATCGCAATAAAATCTTGCACCAATATGAACTCTAAAAGACGGCCCGAAAGAAAACTTATGTATATGTATGAATTCTATGCGGTCCTCCTTCAGCCTGGTATAAAAGGTAGGTTTAGTCCTCTTAAAGCCGTAGGGTTTTAGGTTTTTTAGTAATTCGCTCTTAACTTGGTTTGCGTATTTCTTCTCAACAACTTTATCCATATAGTTCTCTTCCCATCATACACCCTATATCTCAAGACTTAATCTAACCATATCTCTGCATTGAATCCCATTCTCAAAAATTTCTTCACTGTAATGTCTTACAAAAAAATCTCGATCTATTCCCGTCAAACGATATCCGCATTTCTGATATAGTAAAAGTTGCCCTATACTTGAATTTCCTGTTCCTATTTCTATTGTTTTTGCACGTTCTTCTTTTGCTCTTTCAGTTGCAAAAATAACAAGCTTCGTCCCTATCCCCTTTCTCTGATAATCCTCTCGTACTGCTATGTTTACTATCTCTACCGTTTCAGGTCTTGTTTTGAGCAGCACAAAGACTCCAACGATTTCATGACTGACGGTGGCTATATAACAAGAGCCTCTTTTTAAATATTCTCTTACGATCTTCTCCGATGGGTCAGCCATAAGCAATAATTCTAGAGGCGCTTCTTCAGCGTTTTCCAATTGTCTTATTTTTATGTCCATGATTATCTCCGTTTCGATGGCAAGTTTCATACTTGCCCTTCATTAACAAACTTTGATAGGCTAAACCACTTTCATGATAGATCTCTTTACCAATCTCCAGTTCAACACTTCGATTTGATTTTGGATATGTATAATTCATTGATTTAAAATAAATATCTTGTTTTTCAACCTTGCTTTTAAAGCTTAATCCTTTCACAAATCCTTGAATACGGTGTTATCTGAGGTCAATGCATAAATCTTCTTAAAGAAATTCCTAGCCCTTTCTTCTGTATGCAATACTATAAAATCCCTCATTACCAAGACATCTTCCCAAATCATATTTATCCAAATCAATTATATCTTTTAATAACTCATTTGCCTGAATGCCCCATTCATAATCATCGAACTTTATTGGAAATTCACTATGTGGGTTTTCGGTGTGAAAATATATTGCATCTGCGGAGGCAAGGTCTGAATCAAGTATTATTTATAAGGTACCATTTAATATGACTCCTTCTATTTTTAGTACTATAGTCAGTAATTCCCTTCCAATCTAGGTGTATATGGTAAAAGTTATACCAAGACTCTTCATTAAGATTGAAAACTAAATTATCAAGTCTTCTTTGTATTTTCCTGTACTGTCTTCTTAGTCCTCTAAATTTCTTCAAAACATATCCTCACGATTTATGCATAGATATTTCTGATAACGTTTAGTATGCACAACAAACCCTAGCCTCGATATCGTTATCGTTGTAGCATACACAATGGAAAGCGACTTAAGGTCGCCCCGTCCGGTTTTGCAACAACAATCGGCACATTCTTTTAGAATTCGAACCGTCCGGGGCTGCACCTACCTGTTTAAACCAGTTAGTCCGTATATGCCACGGCGCTAATTTCGATCAGTTGCTCAGGGAATGCCAGGTTTGTCACACCGATGAGACTGCCAGCGGGCCGGTGTTGTCCCATGTATTCCTTGAACAGCCGAATGGATGGCTCAGCATGCTCTTGCCCGTTTGTCAGATACACCTCCACGTAAGCAAGGTTCGACCTTGTGACACCAAACCCTGCCAGCACGCGATCGAGATTCTCCAAAGTCTGACGTGTCTGCGCCTCGATATCTCCCTCACCAACGAATGCGCCCTCCATATCATGGGAAAATTGCCCCGAAATATAGATGGTTCCATTGACGGAGTAGCCCTGAGTGACGCAATTCCCCTCTTCCCATGCAACACCGTGATTGTAAGTTTTAACTTTTGTCATTTTATTCTCTCCTTTAGTTCAAAGTAAGGTTAGTATAAAATGAGTTTAAACATAAAAACAGTACGCACTTTATTGATAGGTACTATCAGAAAGGATAGTGTAAATTATGGGTATGTCTGAATATAAGGGTAAAATTAAAAATATCCAGGATACTCCTTTTGGCTACACATTGTCAGTTATTGGTGGTAAATGGAAAATGGTAATTATTTACCTCTTAGCAGAAAATCAACCGGTTCGCTTTAATGATCTGAAAAGACAGATAGGAGTAATTACCTATAAAATACTGAGTTCACAACTCAAGGAATTGGAAGCAGATGGTATGGTGGAACGAAAGGAGTATCCTCAAATCCCCCCAAAAGTCGAGTACAGTCTCACAGATAGAGCGAAAACGCTGTTACCCATCTTAGAAGAATTATGCGAATGGGGAGCAAAAAACCAAAATAGCTAAACTACATCCACATAAATCCATATTGTGCTTCATCAATTATTCTTAACTGTTTTTCAAAGTCTTCTATAGGTTCTATATCATCTATAAAATGCCACTTATCTTTACTGTCCATCCAGTAAACTTTCCATTTATTATCTTCTTGTCTAAACTGAGCAATCGGGAGCTCCACTCGTCGTCCAGGCATATAAGATGGTCTATCTTGTGAAAGTGTGATTGTGTTTCCCCGGAACTTATAAATTATCTTTATTTCTTCCTCAAGAAGCATAGGCATTTTTTCTTTTATGTAGTTATCAAGTATTTTTTCAAGTCTCTTTTTTGTAAAAGTATCAAAAGCCATTAATGATCCACTCCGTTAATTAATATTGTCAGCACCTAAAGAGTTGGGTTGTATATGCCATCGAAATTATAATGGTATTCATTGTCGATTCGGATATATCCAAGAATACACTGTTTCCTATTCCTGCGTAGAATGCTGGAATAGTTCTCGTTATCTCTATTGCCTTCAGCAACCAGAATTTCATGCTCATCGCACGCAAGAACAATTCCTATATGGTCGTGCGAGTGATCAGACAAGAGTTTCTCATAGATAACAATATCGCCACGTTCGGGTATATAGTTTTCCTTGCCATCTATGTGGAAAAAACCGGTTTCATGTAGTTTCGCCCATTCTAACATCGCACCTACGCCAGCTAATCGATGATTTCCATTCGGGTAACGTATTGGAAGCAGAAATCCCGCTAACATGCAGCAATGATAAACGAATGCTGCACACCAATTACCTTGGAGCGCTTTATATATGTCGGGATCGGGCCAGTACTGGCAAATTTCACGATATCGCTTGTCTCCTGGAATGCCAATAATATTTTCTCCTGCTAATTCTTCCGAAATGTCAGCCAACAATTGACGTTTATCTTTAACATTGCTGGAGATATTAATTTGAGTTGTAACCTCTCCCTCTTGGTAATCCGCTTGTATGGATAATTCGTCTAGCAAATTTGAAAGTCTTTGCCCATCCAAATGGGGTACAGCTTGATCCATGTTTTGCAAAAACTTATGAAGAACAACGGCATCTTTGATTATTTCATCATATGGGCCATGGACTTGTCCACTTTGATCCTGATAGAATATTGCCCGTAAAATTACAAGTTGTTCTTCCTTGGTGAAAATTCCCAAGTCTCTTATTATAGGTCTAACCGCCTCAGTACTATTTATTCCAGGATAATGAATGATACCGGTTTTATAATAATAAAATTGATGAAGCAAACCCGCAATTGCAGCGATTTCCGTCTCTAAACCTCTCTTCATTGCAAGCATCGAAGCAAAAGATGACACTCCATAAAGTCGGATAGAAGCTTCCTGTTTTTTATTTGAGCTATCCATACTGAATATCATTTCATTAACGACTATACGAATACTTTCTACCCTTGATTTAACAATTTCCAAGGACATCCCTGCTCTCTGTAACTGGTACTATTTCACGAAATCTGCATCGTTCTTTGTTAATACCATCTCTACCGAACTTCTACTTGTACCTGTTGGATCAATCCAGCAGTCATAGTTAGTTTTTACGATTTTAAATCCAGTTTTTAAATATAGATTTTGAGCCCTATGATTTTCAAGTAATGTATTTAAACATATACGTTCTAACCCATAAGTAGTAAATAAATGTTTAACAAATATTGTCAGCGCATCTTGTCCGTATCCTTTTCCTTGATAAGCTATTTCACATATTTTAATTCCAATATCGCAACTTTCTTTATTAAGATTATTGAAATTACATTCTCCAATCGGATTACCGTATTCATCTAATATAATAAATAATGAATTTCCCTTATCTATAACAGCCAATCGCTGCCTCAGTTCATCTATGTCCCCATGTAGTCCATCTGGGAAACCAACATGGATCATTACTCTTCCATCGGCATACCATTTACATAAAAGATCGGCATCCTCTGGATTCGCTTTTCTAAGACTGACCTTTCTTCCAGTTATATATTCAACCGACATAGTAACCTCCTGATTTCATGCTTTTTCTGCTTTACAATTATATTTCGCTGATTTCTTATATCGTTTCTTGTATTCGCAAAACGACCCAACCTTAGAAGCTCCTAAGCTAAGGCTGAGTCATTTGTGTCTGAGCTTCTTCCATGATTATTACTTATTCCAATCACTCGACAACATACTATAAGTCGCAATATTCTCATAATGATCGTACAGCCACTGCGCTTCTCTCGATATACCTTCTTTTACAAAACCAATTCGTTCTGGAATAGCTCTGCTTTTAATGTTAGTTTCTGCGCATTGAATAATTACTCGATTCAACTTAAGCTCCTTAAACAAAAAATCAAGTAATGTTTGTATCGATAAAGTAATAACCCCATTCCCTTCGTTTGACTCAGCTAAAAAATATCCTATACTTGTCTCTTTATTCTTCCAATCAATATAATGTAGTCCTATCATACCAACCAATTTTTGATTAAACCACACGCCAGCGTCAAATCCACTTTTCTCCTCATAATTATGTAACCACATCGATATAACAGAATCTAAATCTTCTGGAGACTGTCGTTATCTACCCACAGCAACCACATATTAAAGGCGAATCCAATGGTGTCCTGGAAAACGTAACTCTCCATAATTGTGATTTCATCTCGAGTTAGTCGGTCGTTCACAAAGCTCTTAAATAATTGCTCAACTTTTGTGGAGAACCATTCAGCTTCTTCTGTATCCGTGAAGGAAGTAAACTGCCTATCATAAATTCGTAAGGGATGATTTTCTTCTAACTCATGATAAAATCTATTGGAAATATACAATTCATTCAGTTTTTCACTAATGAAGCTTCCGGTAGTTGATTTACCAGACCCAGGCATTCCATCAATTAATATTAGTTTTGTGTTCATGAGTTTTCCTCATTCCTCATAATGAGAGATCAGTTTATTTTGTTAATCTAGCGCTCATTTTGTATTTTTCTATTACATATTATTTTATACTGGATTTGTATACCTTTGTATTTTGTTTTCTTCTTATTTGGTTTACCTATCCCTTCAAATACTATGAGATAATCATCTAACCATACCATATGAAAATTGATTTCTGACCTGTATACATTTTCTGGTTTATTTAATCCTTCATTTACTGATAACTGCCGGTTGGCTCAGGAACAATTAAATAGGCCAATGTCCGATCTATTGGTAACTACTACATCTTCCACAATACGAATATACGAAACCGCCCCTACTTCCTTCGTCTCTATTACCTTGTTCTTTTCAAGTAGATCAATTATCCGCTGAAGATCCTTCCAGCCTTCACGATCCCTTTTGCTTATATTAAAGGTTTCTAAAGTTACGGGAACCCAATCATCTTCAAAATTATGCTCGGCATACTGACGGACTAAAATACCTAATGCATACGGCAAATACTTTGGTACACGACCGTTAACAAATATCTTATTCGGTATTAGCAGGCTCTCTTTAATACTTGCGTTCATATGCGCGTAGAGCTTACGAGCTTTCTCGCTATTTTTCATCGAAAAATCCCTTCTCTCTTACGGGTTTTTATAATTTTCGAGATATTGCCAGCATATGTGGACTCATCCCAAGTAAACTTTCTTGTTCTTCAACCAACTCCGCAATTTTCATAAGCCGTTCCTTACTGTTTTTATCCGTCCATTTTTGTTCAAACGCAGGTACGATCCATATGGGACCTTCCACACTTAATGTTTTCTCGTACGCAAGACCAGCTTCTTCAATTTCCGCCTTCAGTTCCTCAGGCGTATGAAAGAAAGCCCGCGCAATGAAATTGGGGTATTGTTCTGGGCGTATATGCTGACCATCCGTAAGTTCACGCTGGACCATCTCCATAAAGGCGTCCTCGTCTATTAAATCGTTTTTTTGCCCGAACACCGATAGCCCCCACAACGTGGATCCAAACCTTGAGATCACCGCGACAATCAATACACCGTCCTTCTTTAATACTCTTACCGCTTCTTTCAAAGCATCGATTCGGTCATCTTTGTCAAGCAGGTGATAGAGCGGCCCCATCAGCAATACCATATCCGCGCTCTCATCAGGGCGAAAAATAGCTCTTGCATCCGCTAGTTCGATGGAGTGAATGGGAAACTCAGTATGATTTTGCAATTCAATCGCATGTTCCACCGCACGCGGCGCCAGTTCAAACATGTGGACTTCGTGCCCTAACTGTGCCAACCATCTGGCGTATTCTCCAGTTCCTCCACCGATGTCATAGATCACTTGTTTTGTATTTAACAAATATCTTGAAATAATTTCTTTTGTTCTTTCAAATTCAATTTTTCCAATGCCCCGTTTCAAGCGTTCTTTTTCCACTCCAGCGTTATAGAAATCGAATACTTCCTGCTCAACGTTTTTTATCGTTGCCATGAATTCTGCCCCTTTTCTGTTCACTTTAGGGTATTGCGTATAATGTTACCGTATTCACGAATCCTCACCGACTTTTGAGGACCACCACCAGCCTCCGCAGCGTGATTACATTGTTATCTGAAGCGGCACTATGGAACAATTATTTTTTACCATAAGGATTGATCTCTTTGGCTGTAAAAAAGTGATTTACATGCCAAGAAACATCATTACTTTCTAATCCAATTAGGGCCCATCTAATCGACGAAACATTTGCGTAAAATCTTGACCTGTCAATAAATGAGTCAATGCCTTTGTAATACTGACTAATTTTCTTAATGAATCCCTCGCCTAAAGTATCAAGAATAACACCGACATCGTGGGCTGGATCACCGAAGCCAGAAACACCGAAATCAATTATACCTATAACTTTGTTTGATTCCTCAATGATGTGGTATGGAGCTAAATCTCCATGTATTAACGTTGGAATGTACTCGAGAAAATCAGGGTTGTTAAATACTGGTCTAAATACGTTTTGAATGCACTCAATGACGTAACTCTTCATATGTGGGAATAGTTTTGCTTCAATTCTTGAATACAAGTCCATATACGAATCCCGTGTTCCATTACCAGGAAATGCGTTTATATTATTTTCTTTAATTGTACTCAACGGAATGGAATGCAACTGAGATAAAAATCGACCCAATTGTTCGGCAATCTGAAGTTGAAGGTCTTCGTGTAAATTCAAAATATTGCTTCTAAAAATCGGTCTTCCCTTTATAAAGAAATACTTAGAAACTCCTTCATCAAGGATTTCTAAATTCGGCACTGGCATGTCAACAAATTGTTTAACAATTTGAAGAACCTTATATTCGTTAAATAAAAGGGCTTTACTAAAGTCGTGCTTCGCAAAACGGAACACATCACAATCATTGATAACAACAACATCGTTGTGAAGACCGTCAGTCAAATTGGTATGAATATTATTGATTTCGATTTTTGGATTTTTTTCTTGAATATATTTTATGTATTTTGATAAATGCTCTTCCATGAGTACCTCCGTAAGCATTATAGTTTTTGCTGCTTTCAGCTAACGTTCTGGTATTCACGAAACACCCCAGCCTTAGATAACTCTTATCTTAGGCTGGGGTGTTTGTTGAATGAGCATCTTCCATGATTATACATCTGTCAACCAAGGGGCGATAGCCCTGTAGCGTGAATACGATGATAGATGCATTCGTTCCTTTTGAAATACTACTCTGGCTTTTCTTTAATCTTTTATTCAATGTCTTTCCTTTGGGTGTTTCCTTATCTTTTATATAAAATTAATTATGGTTGTTATCATTAGCACCAAAAATATCACTCCTGAATATTGCAAAAAAATAACCGAGCTGCATTGAATCAAATACTTATTTAGCATAAAAACTAAATATTATTAATGCACCGCTTAAAAAAACTAAATTGATCTTTTAACCATTCTCGCAAATCTATGGCCTGCTTGAAACCCTGCTTTCTTATAAAGTATTTCTGCATAATTACCAACAGTAACACACAATTTCACAACCTCTGTATAGGTGTTAGCAGATTCTTTAATATAATTTAGCATGAACTCTGCAATGCCTTTGTTCCTGTATTGAGGAACAACACATAATTCTCCGATTTCTGCGAATCCTAATGGCATTTTTTCGCTTATACCAGCTATACAAAGACCAACGATTTCTTGGTCCTGTTCATTTACTACATATATCGAAAGATTCCTATGTTTATACACTTGCAAAAGATACGATAGATCCTCTATTATCTTCTCATCATTGGGAACACCAAAGATCTCATAATCAATTCCTCCGCTGTATCCTTCCTTCATTACATTCTTTATTTTTGTAATATCAAAAGAATCGTCTAACAGATACAATGACAATCCATTTGGAATTGTGGATTTTTTACTTTTACCCGTAGGACAGCACATTACCTGTCGAATTACATTTACTTTAAACCCTAATGACAACAGTATATTTACATCATCTTGCAGGACTCCGTAAATATTTTTTATATCTTCGCAACAGTTTAATAATATCCTCCACATTAGTTGTCGATCTGAAAATGGAGGAATTATAAATGGAAACATTAAGTATCCGTAAGCTTTACAATCCCTCCAATTCTATCATCGTCACACATTATCCAAAAACATTGATCTGTAAACTTCGTATCATTCAAGCGAGAATTCCAGTCAAACCACATTTCAATATCAGAGCTAGAATAGATAACTTGTTGAACTGCAAATGAATTTATCTCTGCCTGCTCTAATCTATATTGTTTCATAATGTTGCACCTCACAGACTCAATTTGATTTTACGGAAGTTTCACCTAACGTTGTTGTATTCACAAAACGACCCAGCCTTAGATAGCTCTTATCCTAGGCTGGGTCGCTTGTTGCCTGGAACTTCTTCCATGATTATACATATGATAACCGAAGGGCGATAGCCCTACAGTTACTACAACAAATCATTAATTATTTTCTTATGTTTTATTGATAGGGATTTCTCTAATAGCTCCCTATCAAACCCATGTTTCTTCATAGCCGAGATTATACTTTTGGCTCTGTCTTCTCTGTTTCTTCTCAAATTAGATTCTAGTTGAATTTCTAAGGGAACAACTGGAATCCGGTAATTTGCAAATTCAACTTCTTTGAAATATTCCCAAATATACTTACCGCCCTCCCAAATCCCATCACCAGAAATGGAGTCAGGTATCCCCGCAGAATTTGATATTTGTACAACTTCCAATTGAAAAGAATCTATCTCCCACTTACCTTTGGTCCAAGTAAAACCAGACGGAAAAGATTGAGTGAAAAATGGTTCTGCTATTGAGGACATCCACTTCGGATCGTGCATGGGTAGATCTGAAGGGTTCTCCTTACTATGTTTAGCTAGGATGGTTGACAATCTCAAAACGTCATCTTGGTCCTTAGTATAAATATCAATGTCATTGGGATCCATCTCAGCACCTTGTAAAAGGGAAGCAACGGATCCAACCAAAATCCAGTCCACTTTATTGTTCGAACCATAGTACAAATCACAAAATGATTTTAATGCTTTTATTGCTAACATAAATTACTCCCCTGTTTAAGTATTCAGTGCTTTTCAAGGAATTTCGGATAACATTCTTGTATTCACGAACCCTGACTGGTTTATGGACGCTAGCCCGGGTTCGACAGAATTAGCAAGTGCAGGGTTGTCTGTTTGATTTAGCTTCTCCGAAAACCTTCTTGCTGACCAAGGGTCGTCACGCCTGCAGCGTAATACGGTGTTATGCGATGCCCCGGCTTTTTCGAATAGCTAACAAAGATGTATTAAGGTTTCCTTCCTCTAGCAATTAAAAGAATATGTATTTGGAAGTCCCATATCTTCTGATTATTCATAACCATTTCTTTGCGTTTATCAAAACGATTATTTATTAGCAATTCTAGCTCTATAGCATGCTCATACTCTTGTTCTAATTGATTTAGACCAACTACCAAGCAATCAATCGCTTGTTGGCGTTCGTATTCAACCATCAATAGTCTTTCTTCAAAAGTAATACTCGAATTATCAATTACTACTGGTAAAGCTATTGAATCAATTTCTATATCTACAAATCCAAGTTGCTCAAATAAATGCGGGAATTGCGAAGGTTCAATGGCATAAGAACCTACTCCTCTTTCCTGGTCTTTCTTTAACCATGCTTGATTTATAGGCTCCCAAAGTTCTTTCTCCCGCTCTGAAATTTGAGGAGCTGATGAAGGCAAGGATTTAATTGCTTTTTCAGGACGTGCGCTCATCACCGAAACAATTCCACCTGATTTACAAATGCGCTTCTGTTCAAGTAAGAAATCATAATTTGGAACATGTTCAATGACTGTATGTGATGTACAGGCATCAACACTGTCTGATTCAAGAGGTATATTCATGATATTTCCGTTCAAATATTCAATATTAGTAAAACCTTGTTCAAGTGCTTTGTTCTTCGCATAATCAATAAAAATATCATCTCTATCGATTCCTATTATTTTAGATTCATTCCCTAGCCACTTTGCCAGTTTACGAGTTAACGTCCCAGGCCCACAACCTAAATCCACAACAGTCATACCTGTAAGTAACCCAAGGGACTTTACGAAAAACTCCTTCCGATCATCTCTAAATCTTAATTCTCGAGACAGATCTAAAGTCTTAGGACCTTGAATCTGACTAGACCAAATTTTATTCATAATAATGGACCTCCGTAAACATGGTATAGAGTCTTTCCGGGGTTTCACATAACGTTCTTGTATTCACGAAACGCCTCGGCCATAGATAGCTCTTATCTTAGGCAGAGGCGTTTGTTGTCTGAGCTTCTTCCATGATTACCATCTGATACAAGGGGCTTCAGCCCCGCAGCGAAGATACAGTGTTAGTGATGTTTCCACCATCTACGAGTTTCTTTCTAGAATCCATTTCACTGCTTCATTGATATCACTCGCTATTAAGTCAGGTTCAATTTCTTTCCATTTATCTCTATTTATATTCAGTGACCCTTCACCCCTTCCTGTCCTAACCAATACTTTCTTTGCTCCAGCATAATGTGCAGCTAGCATGTCAGTATCTCCCACATCGCCAATCACAACGCACCTAGACAAATCCAATCCATACTTTTCTGCTGCTGCAAAAAGCATTCCCGGGCTCGGTTTGCGGCAATTACAACCTTCGTTTTTTCCATGTGGACATATAAAAAAATCATCAAAACCATATATTTTAAATTGTGATATAAACTCTTCTTCAGTGGCCTCTCCCCTAGAAATTCTGGTCTGGTTAGTAAATGCAAATACCTTCAATCCTGCTTTCTTCAAACTTTTAATTGATTCTTGAGCACCCTGATATAAGACGAAGTCCCTTGGATGAATAAAGTGGCCGGTACCTCCAATAGTACCGTCTCGATCAATAAATACTGCCTGCCAATCGAGCAAAATTATTCCTCCTTCTTCGAATGCGCTAAAAATATACTTTTTATATATCTTTCTATATCCAATATGGAATGTGATGCACAAAGTATTTTGATATCTTCTCTGCCTCACCCATTACTGCTTTAATCTTCATCTCGTCTTGAAACCAATTATCCCGTGTGATATTATTCTTATCTGAAATAGGTTCCATCAAGAATCGAATATCTAAAGGGAAAACGGTTTGATAAGTCATTAAAGCCCTTCTACTATGCTGTGCTTTGCAAACCATTATCACTTGTCTTACCTTAATATTTCGTTCTTCGATAAGCTTCCACGAATTCCTTGCATTATCAAATGTATTCCTTGCCTGATCCTCTTTTAAAATAACTTCTTGAGGTACCCCCATCTTTATAGCAATTTCATTCAAAAATTTCCATTCCGTTTGATTAATCTTAGAATTGTATCCACCTGAAGGGAGAATATATGGAGCAAGCCCAAGTTGGTATAATTCAACAGCTCTTTCTATCAATTGGGGATGGCTCCCTCCTGGAACGAGAATAATATCGGATAGCTCAAGTTGGTCTTGATTAACAAATACTAGGTCTGTTAAGCAATCAAATGGTTTCTTCATGGAACACCTTATTGCTTATATTTTGTCTTTTTAACATATTATTGCATTCCTTTCATATAACGTTATTGCATTCACAAAACGACCCAGCCTTAGTTAGCTCTTATCCTAGGCTGGGTCGTTTGTTGTCTGAGCTTCATCCATGATTATACATCTGACAACCGAAGGCGTAAGCCCTGATGCGTGAATACAGTGTTATAGGATGTCAGCGTTTCCTCGATTTAGCCCATAAAATTCAATTATTATCTGCGTTCATCAATTATCCATGAAAATTTACTTGCAATTGCACCTGCGATTTCTCATCGGAATATATCATTAAATAATCATACAAAAGAAAATCAGACATATAATCACCTGTATTTTTTATGAATTAAAAGCAATGTTAGTTTAAGTCGAACATAAGTTATCGTTTATAGTCAGGCTGTTCCAGAGTGATAGGATTCGGATTGCTAAGTACCCAATGCACTGCCAGTTCGCACAGTCTCGCAGGTTCATCATTACCATTTCCGTTGTGAAGTTCTTTTGCTAATGTTACTACCTCCTGAAGTGTAGCGGGATTTAATGGTGTACCCAAGCTAAAGTAATGAATCAAACTAGTGAGCATTTTACGATATTGATGATCCCAGTTGATACCCCCATTATCTAAAATTTCGTATGACATTTTGCCAGTAATACGGATAACCTCACCCTGTACGGTTTTCGCATGTCCTTTTGAAGGAACTAGTAAACTCCAGAGTTCATTATGTTGCGCCTGCCATCCCTTTGTTGATACTATTATTGAAGAGACGCCGTCGTGCGTCTTCCGCTTCTCTACTGGATTAACATCAAATAGCTCATATAGATGTAAAAGTGCCTCATCGGTTTGATTCAAATATTCTTTATTAAAACCTTCTCTGTGAAATTCAAAGTCTTTTCCGATTCGTCTAATAGAATCTTTCATTTCCGGTGTTACTGCTGTTCCAGCGTTAAGCAAAAGATCGGCAACTTCCGCCATATTGACAATATCCGCGTTTTTGCACCAGACCAAAGCTTTTTCTAAAGGAGTCTGTCCCATCTTATTTTTTGCATTGATATTTGCGCCTCTAGTCACCAACGTGTGAACCGCTTTTGGTTTAAATGAACTTGCGGCGGCAAATAAAGGTGTCTCGTTTTGATAATTAGTGGCTTCTATATCTGCACCCAAATCAAGCAGCAACTCCGAATTACCACACCAACTCATTGCATGTTTATGCAAAGGTGTTTCTCCGTAATTGTCTCTAGCATTTATATCAGCACCCTGTTCCACGAGCCAGCGAATCAACTCATTCGGTACTTGGTAAAAGCTTAAGGCTGTTGATTTGCTGTAACCGCCACGGGCATCCAATTCACATCGAGTAAATACCTCTTTTAATGCTGATAGATCGCCTGCATTAATTAGTTCATCAAAATTTTTCGGTAAGGTTTTTTTCTTCTTGCCCATATGTGCTTACTCTCCTTACGTCAGAGTTTATAAATTTTCTTCGTCACCATATAAATTCCACACTTTACCATTTTCTTAATTATTGTAATATAAAAATTGCGCTTGAAATCAAGTTTTTACAATATATATTTAACATTATCTTGCAATCTTTTCATCTGGACAACCGAGTTGCGATAGTTCTGCAGCGTGAATACAGTGTAATGTGACGCCGGTGCCTCCTTGAGATGTGCAACCATGTCCTTAATGGTATTTTCTTTCTAATTCATTCTTAAACATTTGAATTGGTTCTTTATAATCAATTGGTTTATAAATTAACTTATTTAGCCATGCACTAAGATCATATGTGTGATCAAATTCCACATCACTACAGTAAAGAGACATTTCCTTCATAGTTCCCAGAACACTCTTATCGTTAGTTTTTCCTATGCTTATTCCCCCTGCTTCCAAGAAATATTGATCTATTAATTTTCTCTTTAAACCTTCTAACATCAGATACTTTTTTAGTTCTTCCTTAAAAATGTTCTGAAGCTTGACTACTTGGGAACTCCTAATCCCGCCGATAATTAAACATAATCGACTCGAATCATTTACAAAAATTATATGTTTTCTTCTCAGTTGTAATATATTAACGTGCCAACTAAATAGCGAATCAACCTCACTTAATTCAACCGGAGCCACCTTCATATCTTTTATCAGTTTTTGTGTGAATCTAAGTGCTAGCATCTTATTCGCTCCCTTTAGAAAATTCGCGCTGGTTTCACATAACGTATGTGTATCTACAACCCGAGAGGCTTAAGGGCGGACGCGTTCGGGTCCGACAGGCTTAACCTCGCAGGGGTGTCCGCTGAATCTGCTACTCTGCGAAACACTTCTGCGGACCGAGCAACCGACCGGCTGCGATGCGTGAATGCGATGTTATCTGATGGATACGCCTTCTATGAACTACTAACACTTCTTTTACTTAATTTCTTAAATACAGAGTAATCCTTATCGGACTTAATATAACTTAATATCTTTTCGGCGCATTCTATTGGATTCAACTCTTCAGTATTTACTTCAAGGTCATATTCATTAAAGCAATATACTTTATCAAACTGGGAATTTGCTAGTCCAATCTGTCGATCTCCTCTTATTTGCTCTCTTCTCATGAGCTCTTCTCTTGAGCATATTACACCTATAAATAATGTAGGCTGATCAAAAAATACATCAAGACACTCATTAAACCTCTTATCATTATCGATTACCGTATCTGCGATTACATTCAAACCCATTTCTGAAAACAATTTAATTGTCGAATAGTACATTGAGATTATGGGATCAAAAATTATTTGAGCGACAACTTGATCATCTACTTCTCTTGTAGGTTTAAAATCCGGAAATTTTTTATCAATAAATTCATTGAAATTCACAAAAAAATCATCTATTGATAAATGATGAAAAAGAATCTCTTTCTGATTTATCAGCTCAATAGAAATACTAGTCTTTCCTGAACTTGAAGTACCGTTCAACAACACAACGATTCCTTGCTTCAAACGAATCACCCTCACATATAAGATTTGCGTATCTTTCACATAACGTTTTTGTATTCACGAACCCGAGAGCCTTAAGTGACTGCAGGGAACGGGTCGTCAGACTTAGGCTCGCAGGGTTGTCCAGCTTGACTCTGCTTCTCCGAAGTTCCTCGGCCCGGACCAAGGGAGCTTAAGCTCCCGCAGCGTGAATACAGTTATGCGCCGTTACTGTCTTCGAAGCATCACCTAAAAACCTTTGATCAAGATTCCAACTCTATTTTTTGCTTTGGTATAAAAACTCAACTTCACCATCTAGCAAATATCGATATTCAAATAATTGCATTGTTCTTTCCCTAATTCTCTCCATTATAACCGTGTCTAGGCTTACCAATCCTTGTGATCCAAGGTAACCATTATTAATAAATGTCTTCTCTACAAATTTTGTTTCCCTTAAGTGATACTGTAACCATTCTTTCTGCGATTCAATTAGTGCTTCTCTTGGTTCACTATCCAACTTAGAAAGAAGCTTTTTATATATTTGATTCAACTCTTTATCCCAAATCTCTGTATATTTGCTTTCCAACGCCCTCCATCCAAATGTTGAAAACTCTTTGGAATTTTGAAATTCATTAAATTCCACTTCATAATCATGATCTATAGGATTTCGAAGCATTTCATCATAAAATTCTCCAGTCAAATCATAGTTCCCAATGCTCATGGATAACACTTCATTGTTAGAAGAATCTGATCGACCTTCAGTTATTTCTTTCGCTTCTGTTCCATTACCCGTACTCACTACATCAGGAGGCATTTCAGAATTCATTATTGATTTAGTTTCGCTGTTCAAGGTAGTCGATTGACTAATATTTTGACAAGATGAAAACACTATCGTAATAAAAAATAATAAGAGTATCTTACCTTTCATAAATTATCTCCTTAAATATAATATTATCTTTAATATTTACCGGTAATGGCGCATAACGTTGTTGCATCTACGACGCGACCCGGCCTTAGATAGCTCTTATCTTAGGCCGGGTCGTGTGTTGTCTGATTATTCTTCTATGCTTTCACACCTGACAATCAAGGGGCGATTGCCCCGCAGCGTAGATGCAGTGTTATACGACGGGGGCCTTCTTGAATTAACCCTATCGATATTTTCATGTCTTTTTATTCCTTATTTATGTTCGGGTATATGCTCCAACAAATCACCAGGTTGACATTTTAATGCTGAGCAGATTTTATCAATTATTTCTAGAGAGACATATTCATTCGTGTTCAATTTTGCCATTGTTGCCGATGACATTCCAGTGATTTTTAATAACTCCTGTTTCTTTATATCTCTATCTATGAGTAATTTTTGAAATGGTTTATAACTTATCATTGCTAAGCCCCTCACAAGGTAGTTGAATTTTTCTTTAATTATATTGAATAATCTTTGTATAGGCAAAATTATGTTTATGTTCACTTGACTATATAATTCATCCTGATAAAATAATATTTGAGTAGTTAAACTTTATTTCGTAAATATAAACCCCCAGGAGGTGCGATTCTTGATCAATTCTTTAGAGGTCTTGATTGATCCACTCATTCGTAACCGATTAGAGTTATTATACAGTGAGCTTACAACCAATAACTCTGATTTCAAGCAAGTATCAAATGAGTCTGTACAGTATTTCAAAACAATACGAGAATCCCTTCCCGACAACCTCCAACATACTTTATTCCTCTATGAAGACGCTCAATTCTCACTACAAGCAATTCTAGAAAATAAAATATATCTGCAAGGGTTTAAAGATGCCTTACATCTCTTCAACGAATTACATATCACAAAACTTTAAGAGCCTGCGGGCTTTTTCTTTTTGTTCAGACCCTGTCGTATAACGTTCTGGTATTCACGACGTCACAGCGGCTTAAGGTCCGCAGGACCGGGTGGCGGAAACGCCACTTAGCCGATGGGATGTGTCCGCCTGAATCCACTTCCTCGAAATCTCTCGGGCGGACCAAGGATCGCTAGCGATCCGCAGCGCGAATTTGGTGTTATATGAAGTCAGCCTCTTCCTCGATTTATCTATCGAACTATATTCTTTATAGATATTTTTTGAATCCCTTACTTATTGATCCGTCATACCCTTCCCGCTCAAAGAACTGGTGAGCACTTATACGTGTTGATTTACTTAAGAGCATAATCCTATGGCAGTTAATAGATTTACAATACTCCTCAACATATTGTAAAAGCTTTTGTCCAATATTCTTGCTCCGATGATTTTCATGGACAATTATGTTTTCTACTATTGCATAAGGTCTAGAACCATGCAAAGCTTGTAAACAAATGTTTAGTGTTAATGTCCCAAATATTTTTCCCTCTTCATCGTACACAAGCAAAAAATTCATAGGGTCAGTTTTAACTTTCTCTATTTGTTCTTCCTCAACGTTCATTTTCCGACTATTTGGTACTAACATTCTATATAATTCGTATAATTGATCCCTATCTTTTCTTTCCGCTTCACGAATCAACATGTTTCGTCTCCTTTATGTCATTTTAGGCTGATTTCTTATAACGTTCTGGTATTCACGAACCTCACTGGCTTAAGGGACGCCAGCCCCGGGTCCGACGGACTTAGCCAGTGCAGGGTTGTCTGCTGATTCCGCTTCTTCGAAAAGCCTCTTACAGACCAAGGGCCATAAGGCCCGCCGCGTGAATACGGTGTTAGCAGAAGTTAATGCCTTCCTGAGTATTCTTCCAAAAGCTCTTCTCGCGCCTTTATTAACCAAGGATGTACAAGCTTCAATATATTCCGTTGATCCCAAATATGGTCAAGGTATATTAAAATTGCTTTATCTATTTCTAGATTATTTACCTCTATTCTCATCTCATTTAAAAAAGGATGTTCACCTGGCAAACTCCATGAGATCTTATCAGAAACAAATAAAATCTTATCGATCATATTTGAATTTGGTTTATGTGTTGTATGACTTTCAATTGCATTTAATATCTCTTCATCATCTATTTCAAACACATCATAAGCCATATATTTTGATAATTTCTGATGCACGCTTCTATCGTACTTATACTCATCTTCAAGTATTTCAATTGATAACCGTTCTGCTACTTCAAGCATCGTCGAAATTGGAATTACATTGCTTATGTCATGTAAAAGAGCTGCACATTCAACTTTCTGTGGATCCATGCTAAATAAATTGGCTATTCGAACAGCTTCAGCAGCTACATCTAATGTATGATTTAATGTCCTGATGTCTTTATTCAAATTAAAAAAGTCGTGTACATCTTGTTTTATATCACCGGTAAATACAAGACCATTAGTGTATCCGCTGAAAATGTTATTCATGGTTTAACCATCCCTTTGCATTAATTTCTGCTAACGTCTTTTCCCCAAATTCACCCATCCCTCCTGTTATGGTGAATTTGTGAATTCGTATAATATTCCATAATTGTATATTAGACGCAAAAGATCATTAATCCTTCTGTGGAAATTCTTTAAATTTACATTAATTCATTCGGTTACCTTACTTTCCTTCCCTTCATTTCTTCAGCAGCCGGTCCAGTGGGCTTTGGATGCGTTTGAGGTCTTTGAGGCCCACGTGGGTGTAGATTTCGGTGGTTTTGAGGCTCGCGTGGCCGAGGAGTTCTTGGATGTGTCTGAGATCAGTGCCATTTTCCAAAAGGTGTGTGGCAAAAGAATGGCGCAGGGCGTGAATAGAAGCTTTCTTTTCAATCCCCGCCTTACGTTTGGCTCTTTCGAATATATACTGAGCCGAGCGCTCTGTTAGATGAGTTCTCGGGTCTCCTCCACCGCCCGGAAACAAATAGTCCACAGCTACGTGGCTCCCCAAATACTGTTGCATCAAATCAATCACAGATTCGGCCATGAGGCTATATCGATCCTTGTTACCTTTGGCTTGACGAATATGGATCATTTTCCGGGACACATCAAGATCCCCTTTTCGCAAACGCACAACTTCGCTAACACGGAGACCAGAGGAGTATGCCAAAGTTAATAATAACCGATGTTTGAGGTTCGAGGTCGATTCTAACAATGCGAGCACCTCTTCCTCGGAGAACACGGAGGGGAGGGTTTTATTCCTTTTGGGCCTGACCCATTGCTTCGGAAAATCGCTTCGTTTCAGTACCTCCTTGAACCAAAAGCGAAGCGCGCTAATGGCTTGGTTAACGTAAGCATGAGAATGCTTTTCCTTCATCATCCCAAGAAAATAGGTATCTAACTCACGAAGGCTCACTTCCTCCACCGTTAAGATGGACTGCCGGATAAAGCGCTCGGCATGGCCCAAATAAGCTTTATGAGTCTGCCTGCTGTAGCCTTTTCGGTGAAGATGCTCATCAAGCTTTTTCAGGGCATCGAAATCGTTTGGAGTGCACAATCGGACCATAGCAGGATAACTTTCATAAAGCTCGGGATTGCTAATTTTTATGGGGACCGCCTCCAAAATCCGGCACATCATCAAAACGGTTTGCATTTCCGCCGGGACAAGCCATACCTTGTTTAGGGAGTCCCATTTTCTACCTGGTATTTTTCGAATCAGCTCGACCCATTCCGGAACATACGGTGTTTGTAGAGACAAATAAGGCTCATTAAGCAAAATCTTAATATACGGATAAGTACGGTTGGCTTCCAACAGGGATCACCTCTTCTAGAAAAAGATTTTTACCGCAGTTACTAGAGTTACAACTCACAACAAATTCACCTTGCAGCCAATAAAAAAGAGACCCCGCCTAAGCGGAAGTCTCCAATGCTTTTGGAGTTATAGATTGTATGATAAAGGCCTAAGACAAATGCGAGATTTTTGTGGAAATCGGCGTTCTTGGTTTTACTTCAGGAACCTCTTCCGGGTATCCAATGCCTAGGACGCCAACGACATCGTCACCGTCAGCCACACCGAGAACTTTTCGGTTTTGTGGTGATGCGCCGATGGATGACCAAAATACACCAACGCCCGCTTCGTGTGCAGCCAGCATGAAATTTTGAACAAAGCAGGAGACCGCCATCACGTTCTCGTCGCGTTCAAGCGGTGTGGAAGCGGACTTGGACAATACCGCCAATACCACAGGCGCGCCGCCAAAATCGGTCTTGTGATTCAGCTTTGCTCTAGTTTCAGGTCCAATCATGAGAATCTCCCACGGTTCGGTCATGCGGTGATTCGGCGCATAGCTTGCCGCTTCGAGCCAAACTAGCAAATCCTTTTCAGAAATCATGTCGGGTTTAAATTTTTTAATGTTTCTTCTTTCTTTAATCGCATCTATAATGGTCATCGTTATCCTCCTTTTACAGTTTGCCATTTGCAGACAATACCCTTTCGAATACAAATGTATCTACTGATAGGTGCTTTGTCAAACGCTCGGCGGCTAAATCCTAAGCTGGTTAAAAGCAGACTCTATAATTAGGGCACTGTTCAATAATAATGTTAAAATTGGTTTTTTAGTAAAATAGGTTATCGAGTATATAACGAGTTACTGGTAAGCATAAGGAAGGTATATATCACATACAATTAACTCATTTCATAGCAAACTAAAGAAATGGTTGGATAATTTAATGGTGTAGCAACTAAATTTCCTGCTAAATATATGTATTGATTTATGTATTGGCTTAAATGGTCGGAAGTCTTTAATAATAAAATTATTAAGGAGAGCAGCATGATAAAATTAGAAACTGAAAGATTAAACCTATTACCATTACAGGTACACAATTTAACTTTAGCATTAGAGGATTATGAAAAAATGCAAAGTGATTTGGGATTAAGAATTACTAATACAGTTCTTGATGAAGAAATGAAATATGCCATGAAAGTAAGGTTAAGAAAAGTACTTGAGAACGTTGAAAATTTTTTGTGGTTAACTAATTGGGCTATAATCAATAAAAGAGAAAACCAACTAATTGGTTTTATAATGCTTAAAGGTTATCCTAATGAAATTGGTGAGGTAATTGTTGGATATAGCATTGAAGAAAAATATAGAAGAAATGGATATGCCACAGAAGCATTAAAAGGATTAACTGAATGGATTTTTGAAAACCCCAAGGCACTTTGTGTGATTGCAGATACAGAAAAGACAAACATACCATCACATAAAGTCTTACAGAATGTAGGTGCTATCAAGTTTAAGGAAAATGATGAATTAATATGGTGGAAAATAGAAAAAAACAATTGAAAACATTATTCGTTAATATAGCCTAAATAAAAAGGGCCTTGCACCCAATTCGAGTAGACAAGACCCAGACCTGTTCTATCATTTTTTCCAAATCCAAAAATATTTATTAAATCACTGTGACGCTATCATTTTCAACAGCCGTCAGCAAAGCAAGCACTAGCCCCTGCCCCCAGCCTTGGGCCCACTTCTTGTCTACGCCAAGGTAGCCTTCCAAGTCTTTCATGACGGCGGTACCGCCAGAAAAGTTGAGTACCCACCCGTGCCAGTCTTGCCACCACAACTTCATCCTAATTCCAGGACGTTGTTTTGTCAACAAATTTTCATTTTTTATGTTGTTTTATATTTTTTTATGCCCATTTTTTATTAAACGATGATTAAAACAAAGAGCATGCACTGAGATCAAAAAAACGGCTGACATAAGGGGAATCCCTCGTGTAGTCGATTTGATCTTGTTTTAACTTCCTGCCTAATCAACCAGCTCAAAAAACCACTCCAGAAATGAATTGAAATTTTCCCACTGAGGTTTCAAGGTCCCTTTCATAAAATCATGCCATTCCCGGCCTAGACCAAGGCGTAAAACTTCATCCGTTTTTTGGTTGTAGAAATATCCATACTCACCTTCAAAAGAATCTAAAGGAATATACTCTGCAGGTAGCTTTAAAGCTTCATGAGCACTTTGTATATTTAATTTATAATCAGAATTGATCATAAACCAGCAAACCTGATAAATCTCTCGACGCCTTGCTAGAAAGGTTGGCCCATCCTCCACATGCAAATAAAACTGCGCAAAATCAGATTCAAGGTCAACTCCTATTTCCATTAACGCATTTTTATAGTCCTCTGTACTATCGTCGAACCACCAATTTCTACTTTTAAAATAAGTTATTAATTTCTCTGAAAGCATATCAGTCTCATGTCCCCCCGTAAAACGATCATCTGCTAAGCAGTTTTTTACCGTCAAAAATTCAGTCGCTTTCTTCCTCCCTAAAATGTTAATTTTTACTATATCATAAACTTTTACAACCATGCAGAAGCTCCATCAAGTTCGCTCAAATAAAAAAGCAGGCTTCTGTCAAAATCAGAAGCCAAATCGGATTGTTAATTCACTACGACCGTCAACGTTATGCGTTCATATTCCGGCAGCAATTCCTCTTCGTCTTTCATATCGAGAATGGGCGAGCCGTCAAACCGAAAATGCACCGGACGAATGCTGGCATGACGATGTCCGCCGTTCACTCCGCAGGCATGGTATACATTAAACCAATCGCCAAACTCATCCTGTGCAAACATATTATGTCCTGGCCCATACTGTCCTGGCTGACTCAAGGAATGCATCAGAGGGTAATTGTATTTCCTCCAAGCATGAATATCCAAGGGATCCTCGGCCGCAGACATTTCCATCATGCCAACGGCATAGGTTGGACCAACGCCTGACCCCGAAAATATCATAAACATCCTGCTTCCCTGTTTTAGCACATACGGTCCCTCCGAGACCCCGGAAGCTATGCCGCCGTTGCGGTCCCAGCCATATTCATTTCTGCAGATCCGCACCGGGTCGCTTGTAAGACGCCAAGGCTGCTCCGGGTTCACCGTTGCCATGTAAAGGGCGGCCAGCTCCTGCTCTTCTCCGATCCATTTCGGCTGCGACCAGCAGACATAGGATTTGCCGCCAAGCTCAAAATAGGTCATATCCAGTGAGATGTCCCGCTCTCTGTGGTGCGTATCCGTCAGCACTTCACCATGACGGTTCAGCACCCGCTGTGGAGTCCCCCAATGCGCCGGATTCATGGGATCCTCACCCTCAAGTAAAGCCACATGAGCCTGCACCCCGTCCCATGCATTGTTGACGCTGATCGCCAGAAAACAGTACAATTTGCCGCAGATAACGTGCAATTCGGGCGCCCAGTGCTCCCCACGCCGCTCTCCCTCCGGGACATTGCCGTTCCAGAGAAGAACTTCTTCCGTCTTGCCGTCCTCAAGCCCCTCAAGCGTTTCAGAAGAACGGATAAAGATCTTGCGTTGCCAGTCGTCATCCGTAGAAATAAAGTAATACCGTCCTTTATACAGGAGAACGTATGGATCGGGTCTGGTATTCATCATCGGATAAGGAAAACGGTGCCGGACGATCTTCGCTTCAAGCTCATGTCTTCCCGGCTGCGACAAATCGATGGTTGCAGCCTCGTTCCGGTCGACTTCAATTCGTTTGAGGGCAACGCTGCCATCCGTATAGCGGGCCGTGACTCGCGCGTTGTTCAAATTCAGGGAAGGTGCTCCCGCATTTAACGTTATTATCGGGTCGTCTACAGAAACATGGCGCACACGCCCCAGCTTGTGCTCAAGATAGGCCGCCTCCGAAGCGGTCAAGGCAATCAATTGACCAGCCCTTGCGCCTTCAATCGGCAATTGCGCGAACCTTGCCGGAAAGATGACCCCTGGCTGTGGAAGACTGAAGTCTTTGAAATCCTTTGTGGTCACAAACCGGGTTTCGCCGCTCTCTTCCTTCCAGCCGATCCGGTAAAGCCGGGTGGCCGCATCCAGCTCGCAGGAATAATCCAACCATGCGGTTTGGGTTATTTTGATTCTATTCTTTTCTTCATAATGGACAAAGTCCTGCGTTTCAAAATATAGCAGCTCGCCTGGTCCGTCCACATGCTCCTCATAATCAAGCGGGATGGCCAAAATTCCAAAACCTTGGCCAGCAAGCCGGAAAAATCTTGGCATTTGCAGCAGCTTGGTTTCGCCCGCTTCCGATCGACTGTAGTCGGCTTTGGCAAACAGCACGCCGTAATTGCTGTTCAGCGCTTCGAAGCCACCTTCTTCTCTTTCCCGGCTTAAAGCCAGATGAAGGCTGTCTGCCACAAATCTGCTGTAAACATTAGAGTTTTCGTTGGGCTCGCGAGTATAACCGGCCAGCCACCGACGCTCTTCACCCAGCAGACGAACCGTGAAGCTGTACTCCTGCCGGTTAGTGTTTGCGGTCAACCGAAACTCAGGGCTTATTTCTTCACGTTGAGATACCAGCTGTCCATGTTTATCCAGTAATTCAAACAAAGAAGAACGCCAGACAACGGCTTCTCCCCCGATTTCCGCAGGCAGTACAACATCTGACGTCAAAAAATAAGGCAACAAAAAAGAAGTGTTGTTTTCTAAATACAACATGAACAATCAGTCTCCCCACTTTGCAAGTATGTTTTCATATTCATTTCTGGTTATGGCTAAAATCGTGCCGAATCGTGCGACTCCCATACAACAAGGGAACGACTCCCGGTAAATGATGAATTTAAAAAGCGTTTCTATATATTAGAATTACTGTATCTTATCCGATAACCTTTGCCTTCTGCAAATTGGCCAAGCGGCGTCACAAACCGGTGATATGCGATCCGGTACTTATCCGTTTCCGGCTCATACAATATTGAATGATGCCCGGTGCCGAGCATGTCCTTCTCTTTATTTTTGACAAGGATCGGATAGCGGTAGATTAGTTGAATAATCTTCCTGTTTGAACTTCTACTTTCCCCGGAAAATGAAAAGTAAAAAAGCCGACAGAGTGTGCCGGCTTGCTGCTTATTTTGAGAACTCCTCCAATCCACCGATACCATTTTATTTTATTGGACGCGCTTACCATCCATCGGCCAAAAGGAGGCAACGATCAAACTAAATCGCGCCAACCAATTCCGGGCAAGCCTCATTTTTCAGAAATACCGGGATCACCTCGAGCGGAGCGGCGGCTGTGATCGTCTGGCCACCTTTGTAGACGCGTCCACTATGCAGCTCGGTCCATTCGGCCCCTGCAGGCAGATACACCTCGCGCTCGGTGGAACCCTCCTGCAGAACAGGCGCTACCAGAATGTCCGGCCCGAACATGTACTGATCCTTCAATTCCCAGCAGATATCCTCTTGCGGAAACTCATAGAACATCGGCCGCATAACCGGCGATCCCTGTTCATGCGCTTCCTGCATCAATCTGCGGGTATACGGCCGCATCGCTTCGCGTAGGTTCATATATTTCACCAGTATGGGATATACTTCTTCGCCGAAGCTCCAAACCTCGTTGTCGCTGCCGGAGAACAAGGCTTCGGTACCATCCTTGCGGTATACCTTCTGTGTAGGCTGGCGGTCGCCATGGAGACGCATAACAGGGCAAAATGCGCCGTATTGAAACCACCGAACCAGCAACTCGCGGAAGCTTTCGCTTTCGGGATTGCCGCCGCTGAATCCCCCAATATCCGTGGTCCACCATGGGATACCGGCAATACCCATATTCAGTCCAGCGCAAATTTGCCGTCTGAAGTCCTCCCAGGAGCAGTGGATGTCTCCCGACCACACCAGTGCGCCGTAGCGCTGGCTGCCCGCCCAGGCGCAACGAACGAGATTCACGACATTTTGTTGTCCCTCCGCCGTCATGCCGTCATAAAACGTACGGGAAAAGAGCTGCGGGTAAACATTGCCGATCTGCACATTCGGCCCCATCTTGTAGCGATAATTGTCAAAATCGTATACACCGTATTCCGGCTCCGCTTCGTCCAACCAGAAAACTTGAATACCATGATCGTAATAGTTCTTTTTGCACTTCTCCCAAACGTATTTGCGCGCTTTCGGATTTGTCGCGTCGTAAAACACGCTTTCTCCCCCGAAACGCATGCATATATTAACGCCCATTTCGGGTTTGACCAGCATGTTTTTTTGCCGCATTTCTTCAAAATTTTCGCTTTGCAAGTCGATTTGCGGCCAAACGGACACCATGAGCTCGATTCCCAGGCTTTTAAGTTCCTCCACCATCGCTTTCGGATCGGGGAAAAATTCCTCCTCAAAACGGAAGTCGCCCATCTTCGGCCAATGGAAAAAGTCGCACACGATCACGTCGATCGGCAGGTTGCGCCGTTTGTACTCACGAGCTACCTCCAGCAGTTGCTCCTGATTCCAATAGCGCAATTTACACTGCCAGAAGCCAAGCCCGTATTCCGGCATCATTGGAACATAACCGGTAACACTGGCGTAATTGCTTACGATCGCGGCCGGAGTGTCGCCCGCCGTGATCCAGTAGTCGAGCTGCTTGGTGCTTTCGGCGAACCACTCGCTCACATTTTTGCAGAAGCTGGCCCGGCCCACGGCAGGATTGTGCCATAAAAACCCGTAACCTTGGCTCGACAACACAAACGGCACGCTGGCCTGCGAATTACGGTGCGCAAGTTCAAGGTTGCAATGCTTGATGTTAAGAATCTCCTGCTGATACTGCCCCATGCCGTACAGTTTCTCTTCATCGTTGGACTCAAAACTGGCGGTCAAGCGAAAATCTCCGCCGATAATGGGTTTAAACTTGCGTGCGGACAGGTTGAGGCAGCCGTAACCGTCCAGTTCCTGCAAGAGCAAACGCCCTTCTTGATTAAAAAAGCTGATCCGGCAATTTTTCGTCCAACTGTTAAGCTTCAAAACCGCTTTGATTTTTCCATTGCGAATGAAAGCTTCGTTGTCCTCGATCACGATCTCCGTATCCTGAGGCTCCTGCGCCAACAGGGCATAGTCCGTATCGAGAACCTCTCCCATCATGGCACTGCGAACGCGCAAACTGTCATGTCCCCAAGGCTCAAGGCAGAGCGTTTCCCCGTTACCCCGCCAAACCAAATGATTTCCTTCTCTCCAAAAAAATTCCATTGTTCTATTTTCCTTTCTTCTTTTGTCTGAATTAATATGATTTCAAATCGGTGTCACACCTTACGGCATGTTGTCCGTCCCCCGCATGATTCCGAATAGCTTTCCGGTAATAGGCAGGCGTGCAGCCGTAAAAATTCTTAAAGGTTTCCGTAAAACGATTGACGTTGCAAAACCCTGTCAGCTCAGCAATTTCTGTCATCTTTTTGTCCGTAGTCTCCATCAAGCTTATCGCTTCCGCTATCCTGTATTCGTTCAAAAAATCCATGGGTGAGAGATCAAATTGCTTTTTCATAAAGCGGCAAAAGTAGGCCGGACTCAGGTTCACGTGCTGCGCCATGTCCGCAAGGGTGATGCGCTTTCCGTAATTTTGCTGAACGTATGCCAGCACTTTTTTGGCCTGCAAAGAGTTGCTGTTTCTCGATTCCCCAATATCTAGGTCAGCATCAGCATGGATCGCGCACTTTTGCAAGCGGTACAAAATCTCCAGAAGCTTTGCTTTGACCAGCAACTCGTAACCGAGTGATTCTTGCTGATAGGCATCGCGTATTTCCTCCAATAGCGGGTAGATATGCAACTCTTCGTCCATTTCGCGCGTAATCAGTTTGGGATAACGGCGGTTCTGCATAAATATCGGCAAGATATACTGCTGTTGAATCTGGTCGTTTTCCAGGCTGGAGAGAAAATTGAAGTGCACTAGCACGGCATAAAAAACGATCTCCTCTTGATCCAACCGACTCGCGGAATGCAGAAGGTTAGGCGGTATGAAAACAACTTCGCCGCTTCGTACCGTTACTTTTTCCTGACCGATGTGAAACAGCGCGCTGCCTTTGGCCAAAAACAGTAACTCCAGTTCCTCATGCCAATGAGAATACAACACAACATTATTAATTGAAGGAACTCTTGTCATGTGTACGCTCATACGAAACTGTCTGCTCCCGTGAGCCAGCGTTTCCTTCATATCCCGCGAAACGGGTTCCCCGAGGAATTCCAATAATTCAAGGCTTTTCTTCATTTGGCACCTCCCGAATTCAGCAAGGAAGACATTCACCTAAGTACACATCAGCCTTTGACTGCGCCGATCATAACCCCTTTTTCGAAATACTTCTGTATAAACGGATAAATCATTAATACAGGTACCGTCGACACGATAATGACCGCATATTTGATCTGATCCGCAAACTGCTGGGCATAGCTGCCTGCGCCCGCGCCCGCCCCGGACCCGGCTCCGCCCGCAAAGGCCTGATTTGACAACAAAATATTACGCAGAACGATCTGAAGCGGTTGGAGCTCATCCTTGTTAATATATAGCAGAGCGTTAAAAAAGTCGTTCCAGTGGCCTACCATATAGTACAGGGAAATGACCGAAATGACCGCTTTGGATAGGGGCATTACAACGGAAATGAAATAACGAAAATGGGAGCACCCATCCAGCGTTGCCGCTTCATAAAGCTCCTGCGGAATCGAACTTTCAATAAATGTACGTGTAATAATTAAATTGTAGACACTCAACGCACCGTTCACAATCATGACCCATGGGGTATTAAGTAAATGCAGGTCACGGACCAGCAAATACGTAGGAATCATTCCGCCGCCAAAATACATTGTGAATACAAACAGCGGCATAATGACTTTGCGTGCGATGAATCCCCGTTGGGAAAGCGCATAGGCGGCCGGCAAAGTAACCGCCAAATTCAGTAAGGTACCAAGCACCGTGTAAATGATGGTGTTCAAATACCCCTGCCAAATGCGTCCATCGTTAAAAATTTGTTCATAACCGTAAAAATTGATTCCTTTCGGCCAAAGGATAACCTTGCCCTGACTAACCAGCGTGGAGTTGCTGAATGAAGCGATAATGATAAAGTAGATTGGATAGGCCACAATTATAAAGGCAAAAATACTAACAACAATCACGACAGCCGTGTACAACCGGTCAGCTAAGCCGCTCGAATGGGCTATACTGTGCGAATTTTGCAAGTTCCAACGTGACATACCTTCACCTCCCTTACATTAAACTAATGTTCGATGATTTCTTGGCCAATTTGTTGGCCAGCATAAGAAACAAGAAGTTGACGACCGTATTAAACAAGCCTACGGCCGAGCCGAAGCTGAATTGGTTGGATTTGACTCCGACATTGAATACATAAGTCGAGATGACCTCAGATACGGATTTGTTGAGACTGTTCTGCATCAGGAAGGTCTTTTCAAAGCCAACGCTCAGAATGCTGCCCATGTTCATGATCAGTAAAATAATAATTGTGGGCAAAATCGCAGGGATTTCCACATGCCGAACGATTTGCCAGCGGTTTGCCCCGTCAATTCTGGAAGCATCGTAAAGCTGGGTATCCACCGAAGATAGCGCTGCAATAAAAATAATACTGTTCCAACCGCATAACTGCCAAATTCCGGAAAGAACATATACAGGGACAAACGCCCCGGGATCGCCAAGGAGATTCGCGTCTGCAGAAATTAGTTGCAGTGATCTCAATAAGTTACTGAGCAAGCCCGTGGTTGGAGAAAGCATAATTTGCAATAAAGCGACCATAACCACGGTTGAAATAAAGTACGGCATATAGACCGTAGTCTGCAGTACACGTTTGCGATTATGATTTCGAATGGAATTGATGATCAGCGCAAGCAATATCGGCAGCGGGAACCCGAGCACAAGCGAAAAAAAAGCGATAACAAACGTGTTCCTGAGCGTGGGCCAAAACATCGGACTGTTGAAATACTGCTCAAAATACTTAAAGCCTGCCCAGTCCCCTCCTGTAATCCCTTTTCCAAAATCAAATTCCCGGAAAGCAAGCTGAAGGCCGTACATCGGTCCGTAACAGAAAATCGCAATATAAACAACAGCCGGGAGAACCATGATCCATAATTGATAGTTCCCCAAGTATTTACCCGGGCTCTTTCCTTTGCGGACAGGAAAAATCTGTTGGTTGGTCTCTACTTGCTTCATTTCTATTCCCCCTTTTTCAAGTAAGAAAACGGATACGGCTAAACGAAAATTAACCGCATCCGTTCCAATCCCTATTTCAAAGTCGACAAGTACGCATCATAAGCTTTCTGGCGAATTTCCAGGTTCTGCTTAAGGCCGACTCTATTGACTTTGGCGACGTAAGCTCCCCATTCCTTTTCAATATCGGCTTTCGTCGTCAACCATTGCGCCCATTGCTGATCGGTGACGTTGTTGATATTGGCCTGATTCATGGCCATTGTATTGATGTCTTCCGTGCTGTATTTCATAAATGCCTGCGGATAGACGTTCGTTTTCAGGTCCGCCTTGGCGAGCAAGTCGTTGTATACCGACTTCTCTTTAAATACAGCCTGCATGTCAGTCCCTAATGTCACTTTATCTTTCAAATCGTCGGCAACGTACATCGGACCATTGTCTGCAAATGTATTGGTCCATTTCCATGAGCCGGGATCCAGCGAAGGGTCGGCTGGGGGAAGAATTTGGTATGTGCCGTCCCCATTGTCTTTAATGCCTTTGTCGGTGTCGTTCATACCGCCGAACAACACCTGGAGACTGACGGTAGGCTCGTAAAAAGCGTCGATAAATCGCATTGCCGCATCCTTGTTCTTGGAATTGGCGCTCATGGCAACTGCATTATCCCCGAAGTTCTGGTTGTAATAGTCATAGCTCCAGTAGAGTTCATCCGTAGAATCGGCATGCTGCTTGAGCTGCGGTAAAGCAATATATTGGTCCTTCAGTTCGTTGCCAAAACGGTCACCGGTCTCCCAACCCCAAGTAAAGCCTACTTTTGCGGTGGAACCGTTGCCGCGCGCGAGGGACTGATATTTGGAATAATCCTGCGTAATGGCTTCTTTGTTGATGAGATTTTCGCTGTACAACTTTTGCAAAAACTGCATCAGCGTTTTGAATCGTTCATCCACATAAAAGTTTTTAACCTGTGCGTCTTCCGTAAAGTAGCCGTCCGGCACGTCATCGGACAAAGGTAAGCCAAGGCTGCCAAGCAGAAGTTTCGGTGTGAAACTCCAACCTATCGGGTTAAAATCCATTGGAATCTCGTCCTTGGTGTCGCCGTTCTTATTCGGGTCGCCATCGCGGAAGGCGATTAACGTCTTCTCCAGCTCATCCCAGGTTGTGGGGACTTTTAGGCCCAGATTGTCAAGCCAGGTTTTATTGATAAACATCGTAGCAGTCGAACTTGGCCATAGACCTTTGTATCTGGGCGTACTGTATATCTTCCCATCGGCTTGCGTGGAAAGCGTTTTCAATTCAGGGTGATCACTATACATTTTTTGAATGTTAGGTGCGTTCTTTTCAATCAGGGGGCTAAGATCTTCAAACAAGCCGTTAAATTGCACGAAATCCGAATTTTTTGTAGCATTGAATAACAGATCCGGAATTTCGCCGCTGGCAAACAGAGCGCTCTTCTTCTGATCCCAGTCGGCGGAAATTTGCTGCCATTCGATATCCACGTTGGCCTTCTTCTCCAAATCGGAAAGCCACTTCATATCCTTGACGTCCTTCGTGAGCGAGTGCTTTACAAAAATCGCTGTCAGTTTCGTCGGCTCATTGGTTGAAGCGTTTCCATTTTTGTTCACGCTGGATTCACTTTTTCCTCCGCAGCCCGTCAATGCCGCGCCAACCAAACAGCACGCAAATAAGGCGGCCATCATTCTTTTTAGATTCATTTTAGTCCCTCCCTATTGAATAAAATCCATTGAAACGTGTTCAACGATTTCCCCCTACTTTTTTACCTTTTCTTATGCATTGAAAGGCGAAAACCATCGTCATGATTTGGTGTGCGCACTCACCATGAAAGCGTTTAAACACTATAACCATTGTAACTTTTCCTTTTCTGATTGTCTCATCGTATATTACCTTGTAATCATCGGATATTGACCTTTCTTGTTTCCTATTTTTCGAACAAATGACTCTTTGGGAACAGCCCATTGCTTTGAACTGAACCGTCATTTTCTTATAGGCAACTGGAGATAACCGTCCTAGCTCTGTACGCAGGTAACGATAACATCGTGCATATCCCAGAACATTAAAAAAGATCGCCAATATCCTGTCCAAGAGGGCAAGATAAGGCGATCTATCTCTTTTAAAGAAGAGTTTCTCACTAATTCTGAAAATTTGGTTTCTTACGAACACTTACTATACCCGCAGTTACTGCAGGTTTTGCATCCCTCAACGTTCAGCAGCGAAGCCGAGCCGCAGGATGGGCAGAGGTCGCGGGAGGTGACATGCGCATGGCTGTGCGAACCGCCGTTATGCGATTCGGCAGCAGCGGTGTGATCGTCGTGATGAGCGATCGTAGCAGCAACTGGTGCCGGATCATGGTCGTCGTAAGGTCCGTTTTGCACATGGGTCTCCAGTGCTTTTGCCACAGCGTCGGCGATGGATTCCACGCGGTTTGGTCCGAAGCCGATCGCGCCGGAACCGCCGATGCCTTTCAGATGCTTGATCAAGAGCTCAACCTTTTCCCCGTGGTCGCCGTAGCGGAGGAACAGGGAGCACACGCGACCAAGCGCTTCCGCCATCGCGAATACATCGGAACCTGCTTTCCCTACGTTCAAGAAGATTTCTGCCGGTATGCCGTGCAGATCGTTGATTGTAATATAGGCCATGCCAAATGGCGTATTGATTTTGTAAGTCGCCCCATGCAGCACTTGCGGACGTCTCTTGTATTTGTTGTCGAACACTTTTTTCTGTTCAGGGCTTACGTTCACCGGAAGACTTTGATCAAGTCCGTTCAGAGCCGCTTGCTCATCTGCGGAAGCGCCGCTTTCAGAAGCTGTTTCTGTCGTCTCAGCCGCTTTTGCTTCCGTCTTATCTTCCTTCTTCTCCGTTTGCAGCACTTGCGTATCGCGGCTTCCGTCGCGGTAAATCGTCACGCCTTTGCAGCCGAGATCGAACGCCAGCTCATAAAGCCGCTTCGTTTCTTCGACCGTAAAGTCCGACGGACAGTTGGCCGTCTTGGAAATCGAGCTATCGACCCATCTCTGGATAGCAGCCTGCGCACGGATATGATCCTCCGCCGACAAATCCATGGCGGTTACGAAATAATCCGGCAGTTCTTCGCCCGGATGCGTATCCATCCAGTCCTTGGCGATCGGTACAAACTGCTCGTCAAAGCCAAGGCGGCTTTGGCGATAATATTTGAAGGCGAAGTAAGGCTCGATGCCTGTCGAAGTTCCGACCATCGTACCCGTACTGCCTGTTGGCGCCTGAGTAATTATAGTAACGTTGCGGATGCCTTTTTCACGAATCGCTTCGCCGACCTCCGGATAAACCTCGGTCATCACTTTCATGAAGCCGCTTTGCAGATATTTATCCGTTTCGAACGCCGGGAAGGACCCTTTCTCAGCCGCAATGTCCGCAGAAGCAAGGTACGCTTCCTTCGCGATAAAGCCGTACAGCTTATCGAGGAATTCCAACGATTCCGGACTGCCGTAACGAATGTTCAGCTTGATCATCAGCTCAGCCAGACCCATCGTTCCGAGACCGACGCGGCGTTCCTTCTTTTGGTTTTTCTCGTTTTCTTCGAAATGATAAGGTGTTTTGCTGATAACATTGTCCAAGAAGCGGACCGAGAAACGAGTTGTCGTCGCGAGATCTTCCCAAGCTACGTCGTGGTTTTCTTCATCATAGAACTTGGACAAATTCATCGCCGACAGATTACATACTCCCCAGCCCGGCAAGCCCTGTTCCCCGCATGGGTTCGTGCAAATGATCGGGTTAAAGTACCAGCTGTTGGACATTTGGTTGTAGTATTCCATGAATACAACGCCAGGCTCTGCAGATTTCCATGCCGATTCAATGATCGTATGCCAAATCTCGCGCGCCTTCACGGTGCGGTAATGCACGACTTTGCGGCCAGCGGCCTGCCATTTCGCCAGATCGCCGTCCCACACTTCGTTGTAATCCTCATATGTTGTATCCGGGAAAACAAGATCCCAATCGAGATCCTCCTTCACGGCCTTCATAAAAGCGTTGCTAACGCAAACAGACAGGTTCGCATTCGTCACTTGGCCCATCGTTTGCTTAACCGTAATAAAATCAAGCACGTCCGGATGCCAATCGTTAAGCATCAGCATCAACGCGCCGCGGCGGCTTCCGCCCTGCTCGATCAAGCCGGTCGTGTAACTGAACAATCCGCCCCAGGACACAGCGCCGCTGGAGGAGCCGTTAACGCCTTTAACCACCGCACGGCGTGGACGCAGCGAGCTTAAGTTAATGCCAACGCCGCCGCCGCGAGCCATAATCTCGGTCATTTCCGACAAGGTTTCCATAATGCCGCCACGGCTGTCCTTCGGTGAAGGGATAACGTAACAGTTAAACAGTGTCAGTTCTTCGCTGGCACCGGCGCCAGCTGCAATCCGTCCGCCCGGGACAAGCTTCCAATCATACAAAATATGACGGAACTTCTCTTCCCACTCTTGTTGCAGCTCCGGCGTAGCTTCTACAGAGGCCATCGCAGTCGCCAAACGATCCCACATTTCTTCAGGCGTTTTCTCGATATTGAGCGTCAGCTTCTCCACGTCGGATTCCACCAGCTCCCCACTGCGGGTTTTGACCGTTACGGTGCGTCCCTCACGGGCAACGATTTCCCCGACTTCCTTGGTTGGGAACTTCGGATCATCCTTCGTGAGTACGAGGACAACATCACCGACTTTCGCATGGCTCGGGTCAGGATTTTTCCAAGCGTACCGATCCAAAAAGATTTTCTCGCTAAGCCCCTCAAGGCGATGCTTTTGCACAGTTTTCAAAGAAAACACCTCTCATAAAAGTTTTGTTAAGCATTACTTCATTGAACAGTCTTCGAAACAAAACTGCTTCGGAAGCATAAGCTTAAGTTTTGTTGAGCATTACTTCATTAAATAGTCTCCGAAACAAAACTGTCTTCGGAAGCATAAGCTTAAGTTTTGTTGAGCGTTAACAAGCACCCGCTCCATTTAAGTTCAAGCCTCCAGCCCGTACACAGGTATCTATCAACCGAGGCTCTTAAATCCCTATAAAATTTCCAGAAAAATACCTATTTCACCCACGCTTCACAGCGCCTAAAAGCGCCTGAAAAACCGGGGAAAATGCCATTTTGGGACGGCCTAATATCGGCCTAATCACCCGCCGCACACGATAGAAACGATATCATCATATGTATTAATCACAACATATTGTGTGCGAATACCATTATACTATACAATATCTCGATGTCACAGAGGGACAGACTGAAATTTTAGCCTATAAGTTGAGTCCCGCTCGTCCGATCCTCGATTTGCTGCGATTCTCTCTATTTTTCGGGCAACCCCTATGAAACCCAGCTGAAAAATTTCCAACTCCACCGTAGATAAGGCCTGAGCTTGGCTGGTGGCTGATCAGCATTTCCAATATATCCGGCAAGTTATGAACTGCCTCTTTTTCGTCCATACTACATCTACGTCTGCAAGCACGAATATGCAACGATAAGGGAGGTTTTACATCATGAATTCGTACCCCTCAGGCCATGCTCCAAGCTCCTCGGACGATCCAGCTATAGACGCCCACGTTCCTATCGAATTCGATAAAAGCTGGTTTGAAGATCTTGCAGCCCGTCAGGAAAAAGGCGGCCCTTGGGACGATTGGAAGCTGTTTAACCTCGCCCTCCAGGCGGAAACCGCTTCGTTAGTCACGAGCTTTGAGGAAATGCAGTGCCTGAATCATCTGCAAAACGTCACCCCGCTGCCGCATCAGACGGAAACGGCCCGCAAGGTGCTTTTTGAAATGCGTGGTCGCGCCATTCTAGCCGATGAAGTCGGGCTTGGGAAAACCATTGAAGCCGGCTTGATCCTAAAAGAGTATATCGTTCGCGGACTTGTCCGGAAGGTGCTGATTCTCGTTCCCGCCTCCCTTGTTCTTCAGTGGGTTCGAGAGCTCAATCAAAAGTTTGGCATTCCTGCTATAGCCCAGAAAAAAGAACACTCCTGGCAAAACGATGTGGTCGTGGCATCCATGGATACCGCCAAACGCGATCCTCATAAAAATATTTTACTGAACGGCGAATACGACATGGTCATCGTAGACGAAGCTCATAAGCTTAAAAACAAGAAAACGACCAACTACCAATTCATGCTGAAGCTACGCAAAAAATACTGTCTACTCCTGACCGCAACACCGGTGCAAAACGACCTGAGCGAGCTGTTCAATCTTATTACATTGCTCAAGCCGGGCCAGCTCGGCGGCCAAAGCGATTTTGCAGCCAACTTCGTCGTCGATAAGCGCCTGCCGAAGAACGAAGGCCAGCTCAAGGACGAGCTCGCTAAGGTCATGATCCGAAATCGGCGCGGCGACGGTGAGCTGGATTTTACCAAGCGAATCGTTCGGAACATCCATGTCGAGCTCTCACCGGAAGAGATGAAATTATACGATGGGGTTACTTCCTTTGTCAAAGACCAATATCAGGCAGCCGGCGGAGACCTTAGTAGCATGCTCTCGCTTGTAACTCTGCAGCGGGAAGTTTGCAGCAGCCGGGACGCCGTTTTCGTCACGCTGGTCAACTTGTCCAAGAAGCTAGCCCCCGATTCCCCGGTGCGGGATAAAATTTGGGACCTCGTCGGCCTCATCAAGGCGATTCAAGCGAACAGCAAAGCGGAAAAAACGATGGAGCTCATCCGGGACATGAACGACAAGGTGATCGTGTTTACGGAATACCGGGCAACTCAGGAGTATCTGCTGAAATATTTCCGCGACCGGAATATGACCGCTGTACCGTATCGAGGCGGAATGAACCGGGGGAAAAAAGACTGGATGATGGACCTTTTCCGCGGCCGAGCCCAGGTTATGATCGCAACTGAAGCAGGCGGCGAAGGCATCAATCTACAGTTTTGCCATCACATGATCAATTTCGATTTGCCCTGGAACCCGATGCGGGTGGAGCAGCGAATCGGACGTGTGCACCGGCTTGGCCAGCAGAATGATGTGAAAATATACAACCTATCCACCCAGGGAACCATCGAGGAGCATATCCTTAACTTACTCCATGAGAAGATCAACATGTTTGAAATGGTTATCGGTCATCTCGACGTTATTCTTGAACGATTTGAGAAGGAGCATTCCTTGGAGAAGAGCATTTACAAAATTTTGCTCGAATCCGGCAGCGAGGAAGAAATTGCGAACCGTGTGGAATCTTTAGGTCGTACCTTTCACGACATCAAGGCGGAGATTGACAGCGAACCACCCGAGGGCGAGTCAGGTGAAAATCTCAAACAGCTGTTAGGAGGTTGAAAGGCTTGACGATGACAAGCGAGCAGATTCAACAATTTGTGATGACCTACTTGGAAGCGACGGACTCCCAGATCATCGAAAAATCCCCCTCTCATGTCACGGTCAAGCTATCGCCCCGTGCCGACCGGGATTTGACGAATCGGCCTTATTACTGGGGATTCATAGAACGAACCGGCGCGGAGCCTGAAACGATGTCGTTCTCATTCATCTTTGATCCGGAGCGGCATCAGGCGGCCGAGGAGAAGCGAGCCGGCAGCCCCAATATTGGCCAGGCTTCAACAGCCCCTCAAGAGGACACGCTGCTTGGACGTTACTATGGAGCCGTCCGTCCCCTACCTGTGCTTGGCGCTGGACGAATTCAACGTGAGGAAATGACGTTTGGAAGCCCGCGGCTAAAGCAAATTTTCGAAGCGGTCAAACGGGGCGGGCGCTATATGTATCTGTTCGAGGATCCAGGGCTAAGGCAGCGCACTACCCTGCTTCCAGCCGCTTATGAGCCCTGGCTCGGCGTATGCTTTAAGGTCGAGTTCTGCTGTGATATGAAACGCGAGGAGCTACATTTTTTCGGAATCTCCCTGCTTGACGGTCGAATTGATGAGTCCTTCCTCACCAGGTTATCGGGGTTAACCCTCGTTCCGAGGCTTCCAGAAAACATCCACATTGAGCCGACGAGGCTATCCCTGGATCAAGGACGTGCCGAGCTCGAGACCAAACTGACCAAGCAGCTTGAAGCGTATGATAACGACTGGGCCAATCAGGCAAGAGAGCGGCTGCAAGAGGAACTAACGCTCATTGATGCTTATTACCAGGATTTATTAAAGAATCCGGATGAGGAGCAAAATCAGGCGGCAAGGGAGCAATATGAAGCGAGGCGCGGAGAAATTCGCTGGCAGTACGACCCGAGAATTGTCGTTTCCGCTCTGGCGAGCGGCATCTTTCATCTGCGTTCGCCCAGGTATCCAGGAATAGACCGATCTCGCTAAAAGACCGCAAAAATAGAAGCCCTCTCAGCTGTTTATGCGCGACACGTTGCAACATCCTTTTTGTTCCAGATTCAGTAAAATGGGACAAGCATATATGAAAGAAAGGGCAGGTGATTTACTGAAATGCAGCTTCGCCCAATCCTAACGATAACGTTAAAAATGATCCTCTGCACGGGACTTCTGCTTCCCGTAAGTCTGAGTTCGTGGGGGCTGGCCGGGTGGATGACTCTAGAAACAGCCGCAGCAGCTAACCAGCAGGTCGATCCGGCTCCGAAGGAACTGCGCCGCTTCGCGGAGGATGTCATCCGCAAGCTGGCCCAGTCAAAAAGCTTTACTACCTGGGACGGCGCAGATACCTTCATTGAACCGCTAGGCCCGGGTACGCATAGCTGGCTTGTCACGGTGCAACCCGCGCAAACGAAAGAAGAAGCCGAAGGTACTCCGCTTGGGTACCTCATCATCTCCGTTACGGCAGACGGACAATATAAACTAGTTGAGTACGGTGCTGGACCGGACTCCTTGTATGCAAAAGCTACGCTAAGCGTTGGCCTTAAAGACAGCGGAATAGCTTCAGAAATGAACTCTATTGAAGTTACAGCCATTCCGCTGTACGGCGGGCCCGCATTAGCGGAATGGTTGATCAAGGAGCCGGGCAACGGCTCTGCGGTACAATTTCTGAATGCTTCTACCGGAGAACAACTACCGGAGACGGTTAAGAGCTGGGAGCTCCAAACCGTCAGTTATAAAGCTCCGCAGACAGCTGCTGGAAGCAGTCAGCCTGAGCTTACGCCAAGCCGGATCCTTCGAACCGCCGAAAGCTTCAAGCCTTACGACAATCTGTTATGGATGACCGCTAAAGAGCTTCCGAACAAACCCGAAGCTCTTATCAAGCAGCTTACTTTAAGCAAGCAACTCGTTTTCGTGGCCTCTGGACCGAAGCGGACTTACTCTCTTCCCCTCCCTGTCTATGGTTATCAAACATGGACGGAAGATGATTCACCAAATGTGGACAAGAAGCTGACGGGCTCTATTTATTTACTCACCGGCTCAGCCGCAAGCCCCCGCCTCATCGCGCTAGACGCTTTGATGGATGCGGGCAAATTCGTGAAGTATCAAGACCAGCACTCATTCACTTTAACCAAGGCGCAATAATTCGAATCATCACAAACTAAAAAGCGCGAGCTGAAGGGCCAAATTCCTTCAGGCTCGCGCTTTTTTCCCGTTATGCTTCATTTTGGAGAGTAGAGCTTGAAGACGCGGCACCTGGTTTACGCAGCAGCCGCTTCAAATTGGTAAAATTCGAAACGATCGTTCCCGCTATAATCGTAATTCCTCCAAGAACCGTAATCCCATTTATCGTTTCGCCATACAATAGCACCCCGATGGTCAAGGCGATCAGCGGTGAAACATAAAGCCATGTGGCTGGGAAAATAGGATTGGTTTTAGCAATTAGCCAATAAAACAAGCTGTGCCCTACCATCGACCCGACGACGATTAAGTACAGCAGCGAGCCGATTGCGGCCGGAGAAACTAGCACCTCGGAATGAACCTGCTCGGTAAAACAGGATAAGAGCAGGAGCAATAGTCCCCCGTAGATCATCTGGGCTGCGTTCAGTGCAATAGGCGATTCTTTCGGAAAGCTCTGAATTACTTTTTTGGAGTACAAAGCGCCTGAAGAATAAAAGATTTCTCCAATCAAAATCGCGACGCAGCCGATCCCCCACCACAAACTGACGGATACCGTAAGGCTTGGAAGCACTAGCAATACGACCCCCGTGAATCCTAACAGGATCCCGAGCAAGGAAGCACCGGACGCTTTTTGATGAAAAATCAACATCTGCAGGATGAGGATCATGAGCGGACCCGTAGCCGACAGCACAGCGGCGATTCCAGATGATACATGTTGCTCTGCCCAATACAAGGTCGAAAACGTGCCGAAGGTAAGGCCGATTCCAGTAAGAAGCATCTCCTTGCGCAGCAGAATTGCAAAGCTCGCTTTTTTTCTCCATACCATCCACAGAAACATGATTAACCCTGCCGTCAGAAAGCGGACTCCTGCGGAGAAAAAAGGCGGCGACGCCGCATCAACACCTACCTTAATGGCTAGGAACGTTGTACCGAAGATAAGACACATGATGAAATAATTGATAATGACCATTGCTGCATTCCTCCTTGCCTTGTATCATACAGGGAAGCGAGCAGAACAGATGAATCATAACAGAACAGATCATTTGCCATTCTGCTACAATGGGATGTAACAATATGAGGAGAGAAGTGTGTAGTGAGCCAAACGGTAAGGCCGAAGGAAAACGTGAAGCTGCTGTTTCAGCAAGTGTACGACTTTGTGATAGACCGCATTGAGCGAGGAGAATGGCAATCCCATGACAAACTGCCCTCAATCCGTAACCTTGCACAGGAATTGCAAGTCCACCGGCTGACCGTATTTCGGGCCTATCAAATGCTGAAACAAAACGGAATCGTTTACGTCAAAGAAAAATCCGGCTACTATGTGGGCAGCAAAAACTATGATGAAGTTTCGCCACTCGCTATGGAGAACCCGCTCTTATCCGTTTCCGGCCATTTGAAAAACCATCTGAACGAGATCCATGGAATTCCGTCCGTTTATCAGTTTTCGCAAGCCCTGATCGATCCAAACCTACTTCCGAATCTATTCCTATCGGAATATGTAAAGGAGGTGTTTGACAGCTACCCCAAGCTGCTTGGAACCTACTCCTCCGCACAAGGGGACGTGGAACTACGAGAAGTGCTAAGTCGTTATCTGCTAAGGCATCACAACATTCCGTCAACTTCAGACGAGGTTCTGATTACAACCGGGGCGCAACAGGCCATCGACCTATTATCGCGCAGCTTCATCCGGCCGATGGACAAAATACTGGTGGAGCGGCCGACTTACAGCGCCGCTATTGATATTTTCCGGCAGCATGGCGCGAGACTGTTACCTGTAGACATCCAACCGACTGGTTACGATCTGGAGCTCGTCGAGCAATTGATGAAGCTGCACAAGCCGCGGATTTTCTATATGAATCCAACGTTTCACAACCCAACCGGCTATACAGTACCAACCTCTCAGCGTAAACGTTTAGTTGAACTGGCTGAGCAGTACGGCTGCCTGTTGGTTGAGGACGATGCTTTTCATGACATTTATTTTGAGGGGCCTCCACCTCCACCGTTATTTACCTACGATTCGGAAGGCTGGGTTGTATATCTCCGCAGCTTTAGCAAATATGTGGCACCTGGATTACGCATTTGCGCGGTCTTTGCCCGAAGCCCGGTCATTCGTCCTTTAATCACCGCCAAGTCGCTTGCGGATAATGGGACTCCGCTCGTCAACCAAAAATTGTTTCTGCGCTGCTTCGAGTCCGAACGACTTCAGATGCATCTGGAAAAGCTGCGAACCGCTCTGCAAATCCGTCGGGTTCTTATGGAGAAGGGGCTTGCCGGAGCAGGCTTTAGCTGGGTCACCCCAAATGGCGGCCTTAATTTGTGGGTCAAGCTGCCAGACGGCTTGTCTGCGAATGCTTTCCTCGAGGAATGCGTTCGGCATTCGATCTCCTTCGTTCCCGGGAGAATTTGCGATCCCCTTGGTGAGATGAGTTCATGGATCCGGCTTAGCTATTCTTTCGTCAACGAGGAGCATATACGTGCCGGGGTTGGGCGACTCGTGGAGATTGCCGGAGCAATGACACCGGGTTCTTAATTTATTGAGCTGCAAAATTAAAGCGGCCGCTTCTTCCTACAGGAATTACGCGACCGCTTTTTAAGCAATTTCGGCTTACACTATACGTGACGGGATGACGTTTCCTTTTTCCGTTTCCGCTTAAGCGGTAAATCATCCACCCAAAGAGAAATGGAAAATGGAATCATGCCGAACCATCGGCGGGCCCATGGCTCCTTCTCCTTCGTCCGTTCGCGCCGGATCTCCCGCGGTGTTTCCACATAATCAACTACCCGTTCGGTAATGTACTTTACCAATTCGTCTCCTTTAGCCATCGCTGTTACAACTCCTTTCATGAATCAAATTCACTCTTTATTTATAGTTTGCACCGCTGGCTGTTTCCCTAAACTAAAAATCACGCCGATCATTTACACCATGCATGATTTATTCTCCTTGAGCTAACCCTAAGTGAAAATTAGACCGAGAAGGTGAAGCGAATGAGTAAAGTTTTATATTCCCTGCTCGCGTTGATGCTCATATTTACGTGCACGTCTGGAATTTGGAGCCCCTCCGCTCTGGCCGATGATAAAGACCTAAGACACGCCTTCCCTGAACCGGTTATCCTGATTGATGCCGGACATGGCGGAATCGATGGCGGAACCTCATACGGTGATATTTTAGAGAAAAATATCAATCTTGAAGTTGGACGTCGGTTGTACGTCGTTCTTCGCAGTCACGGATACCGAGCGATTCTCAACCGTACAGGGGATTACGCTTTAAGCGACGACAATCGCTGGCTGAGCATCCGCTCCCGGCATATCAGAGATCTGGCTCAGCGGAAAGAACTAAGTGAGCACATACCGGCTGCCATCGTAGTCAGTCTGCATGTAAATTGGAGCCGTGACGAGGCGCAGCACGGGCCGCTTGTCCTGCATCAGAATGAGGGAAGAAGCGCTATGCTAGCCTCTTCCCTTCAGGGAGCTCTTGGGAGGCTATACCGCATTCCTACTCCAAAAACCCCTAAAGTGGGTAAACCGTTTTATTTACTGAACCACGTGGACGTACCTGCAATCATCGTCGAAGCCGGCTTTATAAGCAACACACAAGACCGAGACATGCTCGTTAGCCCCCGCGGGCAGCAAAAAATCGCCGAGGCACTATATGCAGGTATTGCTGAATACTTTGTCTCGTTCTAACAAAAACGTCTATCATAAAAAGAAGTCCCGGACTCCATCCGGGACTTCTTTTTCTCAAGCCTAAACCAAACTCCGCCGCCATTCCCTCCGCCGGTCCCAGCATGTCCAAAGTAAATCGGATACAAATAGCAGCAGAAATAACAAGCTTGCCGGTTCCCAAACTTCTTCCATACTCCGGTAAATGACTTCGATCTGCGGATGAAGAAATTCCAGCACCAGCACCGACAGCACCGCCCAATACATAGAAAAGCGAAAGCATATGTGCCCATGAAGCTGCCCTCGAAGCTCAGAGTAATCCCACCACCGCTTACCAAAGAAGGTAAAGAGTAAATACCCGCTTAAATATTCGACGATGGTCGGAATCAATAGGCAGCCTAATGCGACGATAAAAGCATGTTGCCCATCCCCGCGTAACGAAAGCAGCAGCAGAGGAGCAATACCATACATCGGCTTCAGCGGACTTTTCAGGAACCCTTCTTTCCAGAACACGCCCTGCGTAGATAAGCTGTATACATTTTCAAGCAGCCAGCCTAACAGCGAGTAGACGAGAAAATAAAACAATCCTTCGTAGGCCGTCACCAAAAGTCAACCCTTTCTGTTTTTTTGATCCCTCTTATTATTCTCCGCAGCCCCACCAAAACATGCATTTAGTACCACTAGTTTCCATGCCGTTTAGACTTGTATGAATTGACTCATTTCGCGGAACATTAAGCACTATATCTAAGAACTGGTGGTGAGTGTTGCAGCATGTATTTATCCCCGCGTTTGTATCACCGATTTGTCAGACCTCAGTGGTCTACCCAAAAATACATTCACGACCACATTCGAAGCATGGTCTCTCTAAAAAGTAGAAATGTTCTGGACTTTGGATGCGGAACGGGGGCGAACTGTTCCATATGCGATGCAGGTTATTATTACGGAGTTGATCCGGACGCCCAAAGAATTGAATTTGCCAAGGAGCTGCATCCGGACTATGACTTTATGGTGTTTGATGAAAAGCGTATCCCTCTAGCCGATCAGGCGATCGACCTCATCCTTATAATCGCTGTACTGCACCATATTCCCGATGAACAAATCACCACGTACCTGCATGAATTTCGCCGGGTATTGAAGCCTGACGGGCAGATGATGATCATCGAGCCATATTTATGTCCACAACGCAAATTGGGTAACTGGTTCATGCAAAAATACGACGACGGGGAACACATTCGCAGCGAAGACGGGTATTTACAGCTTTTCGACCATGGGGAGTATAAATATGAAGTGATCAAGCGGTTTAGGAAATTCTTTTTCTACAATGAACTCGTGTTTACTGCCACACCTACAGCTTTTCCAAAACACGATCGGCAGGCAAGTTCTTCTCTTCCCCATTTGAAAGCTAGTGTTAAAATTTAACGTGAAAAAGGGCCATTCCGAAAGGATGGCCCTTTGTATTGATGCCTATTTAAGCTAACCCGTTAGATATTCCAACGACAATCCATGACACGATCAGAATCAAGTTCCCGGTGAGCAGCCATTTTTTCGGAGTCGGGAATCCTTTCCACTCTCCATCCTTTAAGCCCCATCCATTGCTGACAATCAAAGCCAGGCCATTAAAGGCAAGCCAGCCGACGCTTGAGCCGATCGGTCCGAGCATCACCGTAGCTTTGGCGTAGAAGCCAAGGGCCAAGTACCATACAAAAGACGTAATAATCGCTTTCACATAAGCCTTACTCGAACCTTCTGCGGTAAAATCGCGATAGCTCCGATTTTTGATCATCATAACAAGGGCGTAACCAAAATTGGCTATAAAACCACCGAACAGCGTAATGACCCAAGGAATCAGGCTAGCGCTTGTCGCCTCTACTCCGTGCTTAGTCGCAATATCCAGCGTCTGATTCGCATAGACAAAGCCGATATTCATGGCAGCAGAACCAAGACCAGCTAAGGAAGCCATCAGAATTCCTTTTGTCAGCGACTTTTTCTGTGCCCCGTCTCCTTGTGAAGACATTCGTTCAGCGAGGATCTTTTCTTTATCCAACCCTGCCTTCGTAATTACGGCAACCCCCGTTAGCATAATCGCCATCCCGACGAGCAGCAGAACAAAGGAAAGGACCGGCGGAATGTTACCGAAAATCAGCAGCGGAATCAGCGCACCAAGCGAAGCGGATATTCCCATGTTAATTCCGTAGGTTAAGGAAACGCCTACCGAATCTACAGCTTGTCCGAACAAAATAGCGCTGACGCCCCAGATCAGACCGCATAACGATGCCAATCCGAGTACGTGAACAGGCGTTTCTCGAACGTAGTTCATAAACTCCGGAACCTCCAACCAGGTCCACCCGATTGGAATTAATACAATACCGCAGACCGAGAAGATAATCCAAAAAGTCTCCCAGGAAAACGGCTGGTACTTCTTCATGCCAAGTCCAAAACTGCCTTGAAACAAACACGCCAACAACAACAATAACAATCCATTTACCATCTCTGTCTCTTTCTCTCCCTATTGGCTCCAATCCAAGGTGCCGAAACTTTGTTGATTCACTAAATTAACTATAAGGAGGAAAAAGGAAAAAGGCAATGTAAAATCTATCACTATCAGGAACGGTCAGTTTTGGCTCAGCCTTGCGGATGCCAACCTAGCGGCTACATGCAGAAATCGTTGATTTTCATTACACTTTTCGCTATAGTAATGGAGGAATCTACTACTTTTTGTGTGGCTCCAATTTGAGGAGGATGTGAAACCTCCTACTATACAATTTCGTAATCGGAGGAACCGGCTTTGTCGGTTCTTTTTTATTAAAGCTGCATAATCGGTAATATGCTTGTATCAGCTGCGGGGGAGACACAGAGATGATTTCGCTTTTCAAGCCGTATCAAGAGAAACAAAAGATTAGTCTGACTGCCGTTTTTACCGGGTTTGTAATTCTCTCAGTTTTGCTGACACTAACCATTTCCATCATTTCATCCACTCAGACGCAAAAAAAATCCCTGATCAATAATACATTAAGCCTGAATTTATCCACTGCGGTTCAGATGAGTAAAACCATGGATTCTCTTTTTCAATTCATGCAGTCCAGTCTAAAAAATGCAGCCGTTAGCTTCGGCGAGCCGGAAGAGTCGCCGCAAAAGGAAGAGCTTGAATCCAGGCTCGATCTGATCCGGAACAGCAGCGGTTATTTTAACTCCATGGCATTAGTGGATGAGACCGGTATGGTTCGAGCCATCTCTCCGAAAACTATAGGAACCGCCGGTTCACATATTACTTCACATGCTGCAAATACCGCCTTGCAGTCGCGAAAAGCTTTTATTTCTGAAGTGTATATGACTTCCAAAACCAAACGAATCATTGTATTTCTCAGTGAGCCTATCTTTGATCAGGAAGGAAATTACAAAGGGTTCATCAGCGGTACCATCTATCTGCAGGACAAGAATATCCTGAATCAAATCTTTGGCAGCCAGTTCGAAAAGAACGGTACCTCTTATTTTTATATTGTAGATTCCAAAGGACAAGTGCTGTATCATCCCAACAGTGACCGAATCGGTAAGGATATCAGCAGCGCCAATATCATTGTGCAGCAGTTAGAGCAAGGGAAAAGCGGAAAGCAGCAGTATATTAATTTGGACGGAGTGGATTCACTTGCGGGATATACCCAAATTTCCTCCACCAGTTGGGGCATTGTCGTAGTATCGCCGACGCAGAAGATTTATGATCAGCTGTATAAACATTTCGTTCTGCTTCTTCTGCGCATAGCGATTCCGCTTGTCGTTTTGACCCTAATTGTCGTGTGGACAGCCCGCCAGATCGCCAATCCATTTGTATCCCTCGCCAATTTGGTTCAAAATTTTGAGCAAGGTAGCGTAGAGCCGCCCAAGCTGAGAGCCCATTGGAATCGGGAGGCTGATTTGCTGACTCGTACGGTCGTGAGTGCACTTAGTAATTTTCGGCGGCAGAACGAACAGCTAACCCATGAAGCGATGACGGACGCGTTGACCGGCATGATGAACCGAAGAACGTTCGAGGACACGATCCAGCGCTGGATAGACCAGTTGATTCCCTTTGGCGTTCTGGTCATGGATATCGACAGATTCAAGACGATAAACGATACATATGGGCACCAAATGGGAGACCTTGTGTTGAAACAGGTGGCTGGTGTGATTCAGGCAGGGGTAACCGCGCAGGATATAAGCTCCCGTTACGGCGGTGAGGAATTTGTGGTGCTGCTGCGCCATGCGGATAGTTCCGAGGCTTATCTGAAGGCGGAGCAGATTCGAAAATCGGTGGAGCAGGCATTTTTGCAGGTTGACTATACCGTAACAATTTCTATTGGCATAGCCCTCTATCCACAGCACTCTTCCGCAGCCGCGGAGTTATTCCATCTTGCGGATACTGCCCTTTACCGGGCCAAAGAGGATGGACGCAACCGTACGGTGATGATTCGGGCGCAGGACAATTCCTGAGCGGGCCAAAGCCAAATAGGAGCTATTTCCATGGATGAAGAAATCAGATCATACGCAAAATAAAGATGCATTTACACCGCAATTAGGGAAGGTGAATTCAATGTCCCATGCCTATATAAACGGATATCAAATGCATTATGAGGATTGCGGAAAAGGAACAGCGGTCATATTCATCCATCCTCCGGTATTGACAAGCATAACCTTTCAGTATCAGATGAAATTGTCAGCGGATTTTCGAATAATCTCTTTCGATATCCGCGGCCATGGACAAAGTGGACCTTCCAAGGAAGAAATTACTTATCCGCTAATCGCCCGGGATATCAGGCAGTTGATGGATCATTTGAAGATTGAAAAGGCATTTTTGTGCGGTTACTCAACCGGCGGCGCGGTAGTGCTCGATTTTCTGTTGAACTGTCCTGATCGAGCACTCGGCGGCATTGTAATCGGCGGAATGTCCGAAGTTAATGATAAAAAGCTAAGAAACAAAATATCGCGTGGACGCTTCTTGTCTCGAATCGGTGCGGTCGGTATAGTTGCGCTCTCCACTGCCTGGGGTCAAGCAAAACCCAAGCTGTCTTTCTTCAGATCATTGTTTAACGATGCCAAAAAAGTAAACGCCAAAAACGCCGAACAATATTATCAATATAGTTTGCATTATAACTGTACGGCCCAATTGGGAAACATCCTTCAACCTGTTTTGTTGGTTTACGGAGAGAAGGATACCCTGTTCCATACTTACGCCAAACTGCTAAAAGAACGATTGCCTAAAAGTGAGCTGGTTTTTATCAAAAATACGAAACACCAGATCCCTACTAAAGCTCCGGGTTTCTTGAACGAACTGATCAAGCAGTTTATTCATCACTGCGGCCACTAATTAAAGGGGTCAAACATCGAAGCTTGTCGACTTAAAGCTGCTGTAATATCTCCCGGTCTCCCCGGTAAATTTCAAAACGCAATAATCCGGATCTGTTACCCCAAGCGGATAGTACAACGTATCGCCCTCGCGCCAGATCAGCTGCTTGGAGGCTTCGTCTTCCAGCACCTCCATCGTCCCTTTGAACATCACCCCGATAAACCGGGCTTGATCGCAGAAATAGACGCTGGCCTTGGAATTTTCGCGAAATTGCCGGACTCTCATCGAGGACGTATTCGTCGTAAAGTAAAATTGCTTAACTCCTTCTCTCACCCGAGGGGCGAGCACCGCTTTAATCTGCGGGAATCCCTCTTCGTCAATAGAGCCGACAAAAGCGGTGCTCTGCTTATCGATTAGATTTTCTACCCGTTGCAAAATATCGTCCATTTATACTGCCACCTTTCCAATCGTCAAAATGAAAATTTAGGTTTATGTTTGCAGTATACTAACCTTCGGACGTTCCGAACAGTACCCACTTTTTTGTGTGTATGCGAATGAACTTAACCGATCAAGCCTTTTTCCTTGAGAATGCTCTCCATCCCGCTCTCCTGCATAAGCTGAATCCCGATGCCCTGCATGATGACAACCGCCTCCAGAAGCTTCTCTCCTCTCTCCGTCAAGAAATATTCCACCCTTAAAGGATACTCTTCAAAGGATTGCTTCGCCACGACATCGTAATCGAGCAGTTCCTTCAAATGCTCCAGCAGCATTTTTTGAGTAATCCCCTGGATATCCCTCTCCAGATTGGCCAGCGAGGAACGGGACTTGCCAAGCTGCCACAAAATGATCGGCTTCCATTTTCCCCTTATGATGTCATGGGTCATCTCTAATGGGCAGGTATAATTTTCCCTCAGCTTCACGATTTACCACTCCCTTATTTTTGGACCAGCTTTCCACCCTCAAGGAAAAGCACGCGATCACAAAGCGACAGCACGCGGTCATCATGCGTAACAATAACTCCGCTCTTTTGCTGATGTTTTACTTGCTTCGCGATCATACTTACTACATCGAACCCTCGTGATGCATCTAAGCTTGCCGTTGGTTCATCTGCGAAAAGGACAGCTGGGTCATTCATCAGGGCTCTTGCGATAGCGACCCGCTGCCGCTCACCCCCTGAAAGCTTCTGAGGATATGCGGTTAGTCGATGAGACAATCCCATTTTATCGAGCAGCTCTTTTGCCCGTTTGGCTGCCTCTGTCTTATTCATGCCGGCTAGCTTGGCTACCAGCACCAGTTGTTCTTCTACTTTCAAGTAGGGGATTAAATTGGCGCTTTGAAATATGAATCCAATTTTTCGAAGTCTCAGTTCAGAAAGCTCTTGCTTATTTTTGCCGATGATAGACCCCCCATCGAGTAAAACATCCCCGCTCGTTGGTTCAAGAAGCGCACCTGCTATGGACAGAAATGTGCTTTTGCCTGAACCTGACGGGCCCATAACAGCAACCAGTTCGCCTTCTGCCACCTCAAGGTTTAACTTATCTAAAATCTTTCTTTCTATACCGCCATCTTCAAAAGTCCGTGTAATTTCCTGTATTTCAAGTCTGTTTCTCATGCTGCTACCCTCCCAATCGCATCCAAGGCATCAATTTTGGCGACCTTCAAAACTGAAACTAGAGAGCCGGCCAGAGACATTGCTATAAAGGACAAACAAGTAAGCAGCAACGTGAAGAATCCTAATTGAAAGGGCATTGAACTTGGTAATACAGCCTCAAAAAGCTGAACCAACAGGACGCTGATCACCAAACTGCCGACCGATAACACCAAGACCTGCATGGCCACACTTCTAGTTAAATAAGCAGTACGTGTGCCAATAGCCTTCAGAATACCAAATTGACTAGTTTTCTGGATCGTGATGACATAAAAGAATACGGCTAGTACAAATGCAGAGATGACAAACAAAAATACGATCATCATCATTAGCGAGCCTTGCTCTTCCTTGTACCCGGGAATCGCTGAAACAGCCTCAGATTTCGTAATAACTTCTGTATTAGGCAATGCGGCCTGAATATCCTTAACTTTTTCCTTCGAGTCTTTAATAGCGATCGCATTATATACTGTGCTGTTTGCTGGTTCAATTCCTTGACGAATTCGTGCCTGCGCTTGAAGATCAGACCAGTCCTGCTTATTTAAGAATACAACTGGTGTATGACTGAAAGACTCGTTTTTCACAAACCCGTTTACGGTCCATTTTGTTCCTGAAGCTTGATCCTCAATGATTGTGCCGATTTTTACACCATGATCAGCCATTTTGTCATCAACGAGAACATGACCTTTTGTCTGCTCCGAGATGGACGAGCCATTTGTGACTTTTGGTGCCATCCAACCTTTTGATTGAACGGCAAGCAAAGTGACATCAATCTTCTCTTTTTCTCCAGATGGAATGACTGTTGCCATTTTCACCCCAAGCGGCTCTGCGTTCTCTTCTCCTACAATTGCGGCAGCTTTTTGAAGCTGATTTTGATCAACCTGAGACCGAGTGAAACGGTGATTAGAATCTTGTTCCAAAATAAAATGAGTTGCAGCCATATTCTTAATGGATGCCGCGTTATCATACGCAAGTCCTTGCGCAAGACCCGTTACAAATAAAACAAGAAATGCTACAAGCACCATAATTGTAGCGATTAATAAATACCGCCCCTTAGCAAACCTCATTTCTCGAATAGCTAAAAACATTATGTTTCCCTCCTTTAGTTATGACCAAAGTATAGGAAATGAAAATGAACGGCAAATGAACAACATGTTACATACGAGGTAGTGCCACCGTAAAAAGTGTTCCGTCATTCGAACTAACCACTTCGATGTGACCTCCATGGACTTGGACTATTTTCTTAACAATAGCCAGTCCAAGTCCTGTTCGACCGGAAGAATGTTTTCGGGCAGTGTCTACTCGGTAAAACCGATCAAATATAAATGGTAGATGTTCGGGAGCAATTCCGTTTCCTGTATCCCGAATATAAATCATATGATGAGAGTTCGTTTCCTCTGCACGGATCTCAATGGTTCTCCCAATAGGAATATGATTCACCGCATTGCTAAGCAGGTTCATCCACACTTGCATGAGCAATACCTCATCCCCGTGAATCTTAATCGATTCGGGCACAGAGATTTTAAGCAATAGCTCCTTTTCTTCTAATTGCCATTGTAGTACTCGAACCGCTTGGCGAATTTGACTCTGAAGTGAGAAAGTTACTTTGTTTAAAGCCTCTTGTCCTTGCTCCAGGGTTGAGAGCAAAAGAAGTTGTTTGCCAAGCAATGAGAGATGGCGGCTTTCTTCTTCGATAATGGAGGAGTAGTGCTCACGATCTTCTTGGGAGAGGTCACGTTCGGCCAGCACCTTTGCGAACCCTTGAATTGAAGTAAGTGGAGATTGAATCTCATGCGATACATTCGACACAAATTGTTGACGTGATTGGTCGACTCTCTCTAATTCACGACTCATAATCATGAAGTGTCCGGCCAATTGCCCGATTTCATCACGTCTACTGGTCGGTAATCTAAGATTAAAGTTGCCTTGGGCAATCTGTTTTGTCGCATCAGACAGGCGTGTAATCGGCTTAACTAAATATCTGGTGCTAACTAAAAATAGTATGATACTCATTACAACAGTAAGCAGACCTATTAATGCAAAGAACGTACGCAATTCACCAAACTGTAAAATCACATCAGGGCGCATAAATAAGGCATATTTTTGATTACCAATCTGGACGGGTACTCCGACGGTATTACGTAACCGATTATCGAAAAAGCCGGTGATAAACAGTGTGTTTGGAAACTGAGCGACACCGTGATACACTTTCCCCCCAAGCACCGAATCTCTGGATTTTTGGTCCAAATCCTGCACGCGGAATTCGCGTCCATAGAATCGATCATTTCCTTGACCATCCGTCAAATAAATTTCATAACCAAGCGCCGCTGCATTTTGCAGATATTGATCCATGCTGGAAGGTACCTTCTCAACATATTGTTTCATTTGCTCCGCAATGACTACCAGCTTCTTATCATTGTAGGGCTTCAATTTCACATGATAGTAGGTATTCGATAATAAAAATCCCAGCAAGCTGCTAATCAAGATAGCTGCTACCGTAATGAAAAAGACTCGGAAGTACAATGATTTCACAGCGCGTTCACCTCAATCTTGTAACCGATGCCTCGAACCGTCTGAATGGTGAAATCATCCGTATAATCAGCAAAACGTTGGCGAAGCCGCTTAATATGGACATCGACAGTACGGTCATCACCCTCGTAATCTGCTCCCCAGACGAGTTGAATCAGTTCATCGCGGGAGAACAGCCGACCTGGGTACTGTGCAAGTTGTGAGAGCAATTCAAATTCTTTCATCGGCAAAAAAAGAACGGATTGACCATCGGAAACCTCTATATTTTTCCGGTCAATAACAATACGATTCATCCGAATGGTATCGCTGGAAGTTCGAGTGTAGCGACGAAACAGCGCTTTGACCCTGAAAACCAGCTCTTCCGGATCAAATGGCTTCGTTACATAATCATCCGTCCCGCGCATATAGCCTTTCTCCTTGTCTGAAAGTTGATCAAGGGCAGTGAGCAAAATAATCGGTATATCGTAATTCGTCCTAATATAATCGCACAGATCGAAACCGTCCATTCCAGGCATCATAATATCTATAATCGCCAGATCTATAGATTCTCGTTCCATCAATTTGACCGCTTCCAGGCCATCCTGCGCTTCATGCACCTGATAGCCTTCCTTTGTCATAGCATATCGAACGAGCTGTCTTATATTTGCATTATCGTCAGCGAGAAGCAGATGCTTTATCATTATGGAATCACTACACTCCGTTTCCTATTAATTCAATGCTATATTATAGCATACCCATTCCTGTATCCGTGTATCGCATCATGCATGAACAGCAGTGGGATTTTAAGCCGTGACTTCAGCAAATATTCACTTTGAATCAGGCTCGTGATCCTGGCGGCTCGACACGCCGATAATACTTCCCATCGAATACACCTCAACCGTTTCTATGGAATCCACAATGCTCATCCCATTGTAACAATACCTTTTTCATCATCTACAAGTAAGATTTTATGATTCAAATCAAAATCTCCGACATTCTCAAAGCCGACCGTTGCTGCAATTTCTGTAACGGTATTTGCTGTGGTTCGCAGCAGTTCTCTGGCTTTATTCAATCGGACCAGCCGAGCTTACGGCAGGCGCGCTGCGGGTCACTGTGCCGCCGCACGGGGTACGCCTCTATCGGTATCAGTGAATATGCCCCAGTTGTGCAACTTCTCCCGCCTGTCCGGCATCTGCTTTTTCCCCGCAAGACAATCGCTCATGTAAGATACGGCTTTTTGTATCGGCTCGTCATCTATAGTATATCCAAGAATTTGCAACCTCCGCAAAGCTTGTTCCGTCGTTATGGGGGACTTGTTCGGCGCACTAAGTGTATGAAAATATCCCCACGAGCCCTCACGGTTTTGCTTTGCAATAATTTCTTTTGCCCATATGGAATCTTTATACATATCTTCGTCTCCGGTCAATGGTTTGGAACCTGCAAATTTCTCAAAACCCAAAACTTGTCATAAAAAATAGCTTCAAGCAACATAATAAATTGCTTGAAGCTATTTTTGCAAAAATTAATCGTTCGTTTCCAATCTTGCCTCTAATTCCTGTCTAATCTTGCTTTCATTTTTCTCATATTTTACATATTTCAACATAATAATAGCTCCTATCGCAAAGAAAATTGCCGGTAGCCAAGTAAAGCAAAACTTAATTGCTGCCAATGATTCAGGCGTCTGTGTCGCATTTGCCACGTAACCTGCAGAATCTAAGATGATTGAAGGAATAAAGCTGCCTAATCCCGCACCCAACTTAATACAGAATGAGATTCCAACTGCTGTCAAAAATCCGCTGGCTCTAATACCACTCTTCCACTCGCCATAGTCGACTGTATCCGAAAGCATTGCAAAAGGCAAAGTAACTGCTATACCCGTACCTAGTGAAGCTATTGTCCAGCCAATAATAATCATCGTGATGTTACTTCCAGCAATCCCAATAATGATTTGACCCAAGGCTGCCAATGACAATCCAATAATTTGCGTATGGGACTTAATAAAGCGTTTAACTAGATAAGGGAGCAATGTTATAGAAACCATTTGGACAACCACAAGACCATTTAAGATAGAGGCTAAATTTTTATGTCCCAAATTATACTCACTATAATAAATTACTGTCGACGCTCTGGCCGTGTTTCCTAACCAATATAAAATGAATACTAAAACTAATGTAATCCATGGCCAATTCCCTTTAATAGCACGAAAACTTTCACGAATAGAAATTGATTTAGCTTTCTGTGTAATACCAATTTCTTTTGTTCCGCTGAAAGCGAAAAGAAGGAGCAGGATAGCTGCAACTGCAAAAATTCCTACAGTAATACTAAATCCCAGTTTATCGTTTCCATTTCCAAAGAAGTCAACCAAGGGAAGTGTAAACGAAGCAGTAATTAAATACCCTATCATTCCCCCATTGCTTCTCCAAGAATTTAAACGGACTCTTTCATCAGAATCGTATGTCAGATTTGGAAGTGCGGACGACATTGAAGCACTAATCCCCGTGTAGATAATACCCGCTAAAACATAGGTTACTAATGCATAAATCGTTTTTGCATTTATAGATATGTCTGGAGCAAGAAAGGCCAGAAAAACGGCAGCGCCAAAAGGAATAGAAAGCCATAACCAGTATGGGCGGCTTTGTCCCCATTTTGTACGCGTATGATCAATTACAATCCCCCAAATTGGGGCATCAAGAGCATCGAAAATTCGCGCTATAAGCAAAATCATACCCGTTGCTGCTACAGAAATTCCGAATACATCCGTATAAAAATACATGATATAACTTGTTAGGGTACAGTAGAGCAAATTACCTGCTGTATCGGTACTAGCGAAAGCTAATATTCGCTTTAATGATAATTTCGATGGCTTTGAATCGCCGTCACTAATGGTTTCAAATCCTTTTACTGTATTTTCCATTTTTCACTTTACCTCCCGCTCTTTTTTTAAACTGATAAAGCGTCCTTCTGTATAAAGAATTTCTCTCTCTATTTCTCCATGTTGAGAAATAAAATGTGAATCGGCATCGTAAAAATGGTATTCTGTCGGATAAGGAGCGTAGCTATGAATGATCAATCCTCGATCTGTGTGTTCAATACAGCCATTAATTACTTTTATTTGATTGTTTTCTTCATATAAGAAGGTTTTTTTGCCAAATCCATCAAGGTATGCTGCAAGTTCCTCTCCCATATCCCAGTCAGAAGTTTCTTCTTCTTTGCTGAACAACTTCGAAAAGATTCCACCGTCTCTATAAAATGTTGATTGTCCAAACCGATTTCTTGATAAATCAGGACGATTCATGTTCGGCCCCGCAACACTATATGTCGATGCTGCTTCTCCGGTATTCAACCTCTGGTCAGTAGCTTTTGCGTCCGTATCATAACAATATAAAATTCCTACAGTAGCTCTATAAGCTGCCTTTAAATAGCGAGTATCATGTAATTCCTCGTAGACTTTAAGAGTGGCTGCAGAAGTTAACCCTCCCCACAATGAGTGAATCATATAAGAGAGCGATTCCCACCAGCGATCCGGATTTTGTGCTCTAAAATCATTTGAAAAACCTATATTGGCAAGCAATAATTCTCCGTACTTCTTGGCAGCTTCGATATGACCGGAACTCGCTAATGCGCTTGCTGCTGGACCAAACCCAGCGTTGTCATAAAAATGTTCTGTTACCGCTGCTTTATAAGCGTCACTGTCTTTTGCAACATTCGCAGCTATGTCAGACCATAATGCATTTATTTCATTATATTTATCAGTTAATCCCCGCTCTTTTATTTCATCTAGCAAGCCATTGATATATAAAGAGAAAGTCCCCAACATTTTTGCTTCTTCTTTTCCTCTAACCGTGTGATGCAAATCAGGATTTACACGTAATCTAAATACTTCAGCTGCCCACTCTAAATACGTATCAGGGCTGTTATACTTTAATATATTTTGGTCAAACCGCGATAACAGATAAAAAACATGACCTATATATTCGAAATCCATGCATCGATAGAAATCACCATAGAGGAAGGAAGGCTCTAAAAAATCTCCATTAACAAACCATTTAGGCCGAATATAATTAACACAACTTTCCTCTACCTTCTGCACCTCAGAAATATCAGGGCTATCACCCAATAAATTCTTTTTCAAGACAAAACTTAGTTTTCCCAACGATTCTCCTTGATTGGAGATTGGGGAATAAGAATACGGTACGTTTCCCTCCGGGCCGCTATAGAGTACATTGCTGATATATTGTGCCCTATTGGCGAAAATGCTTTGTATAGGTTTCATCACATTAATAATAACGTTATCCATTTTTCCGTTATCCAGTTCTATGGATACTTTATGCTCACCAGGTTCTTCGAAAATTAAAGTGGCCTGATAATTATTTGTATTTTTTTTCACATATGACATAATACTTAGCTTCTTACAAGCTTCATTTGAATCTCTATACTCAACGTAAGCATCTCTCAAAGAAATATTGGAAGGAAGACTAAAAGAGAAATCATATGGCTGATTTGTTATGGCAAGCGGTTCAAAATTATATACCGGATGTCCATATTTCTTACCTACCTGATAGAAATTCTCTTGATCATCATATTCCTCAAGTACAAATTGCCAAATCTTGTTTTCATTCGCTTTCACTAAAAATCCATCTTTTGAATAGATCCAATCGGAGTTAGCAAATCCTTCAGGATATCCGCCTGCAAAAACCAATTGATGAAATAAAATACCATCCAATGAAGGGGAAACGTTTTCAAAGAATAGATTTTCATATTCACAATAAGTTCCTACTGATTTAGTTTCCCCGCTTAGCTGGTAGATCCCCAGGTGTGGCGCATTATTGCTTCTTCTCATACAGGCCAATTTTGTGAAGCTTTTTGAAATGGACGGAAAAACAGCAGTTGAATGATTTGTTTGAATATTTAAATCGTTAATGCGATACATGACATAGGCAAATGATGACCAAACTCTAAAATCAGAAATGTGGACCTCACTATTTGTAAAATTCATTAATTGAATCGTCCAAAATAAGGAATCCGCGGATTGGCTTAAATCATAATTAAAAAGGATCTCCACCTCATCACAAACATATGTTACCGTTGCCAATTGTTCAGATAGAATTAATTTCCCATCCATTTTATTGCTGTTATACTTTTTTCCGTTTATAGAAATACTAAAGTTACCGAACAATTTATCCTTATCATCATAATTCACTTTTTCTAAATAACTCTCATCGACAACCCAATTCATTTTATGTGGATCATTCTTCAGGATTAATTTTGATACATTTCCATTTGGACAGAACTCTATCATAAATTTTCGATTCTCCACCTAGTAACCTCCTTTTGTTTTATATAAGCAACTAGAACACTGATATCTATTGAAATGATTACTGTAATCGCTTACTATAGTATAATGAAAACGCCAATAATTAAATAAACAATTACAATGTCTTTTTATACATTTTCACTTTGGCTAATTAAAGGAGGGGGACATTTAAATGGACGATGATTTGATAATATCTATTGCCGTTCCACCTTTTCCCATATTTATCGAAGGAAACTTAACTGAGTTCGGCATAGGCACTTTGCATCCTGACAGAAAGAACCTGGAATATTTTGATATTATCATCGTTAAAGAAGGGGCTTTGTACTTAGGCGAAGAAGGTACAGATTATACGGTTAGAAAAAATGAAATGTTCGTCTTATTACCCAATAAGCATCATTATCCGTTAAAACCAACAGATGAAATAACAAAATTTTATTGGATTCACTTTTTCACCACTGGTAATTACGTACAAAGTAATCAAGCAAAACAACTGGAATCAAATATTCCTATTCCGTCGCTTCACTTTCATAATAAATTTCATACCATTCATCTTTCTAAAAAATGTGAACTTATTGATGCAGATGACATTTATCAAAAAATACAAGATTTGCTGGTTGGTACAACTAGAAAAGATACAAATATAACATTTTGGGATATTCAGCAACGTTTTTTTTCGTTATTAAATCTCTTAGATGGACAAAATCATGCAAAAGATATAAGCGTCCTTATTGCAGAAAAAGTTGAACAATTTATCCGTGGAAATTTTAATCAAGATATTACTAATGACACGTTAGTTGCCAAATTTAATTTGCATGAGAATACACTTGCCAAATACTTAAAACAATATTACGGATATACACCCATGGAATACTTGAAAGAATACAGGTTAGAACAGGCTAAAAATCTCTTACTTAAAACAGATTATCCTATACAAAAAATCGCTGAACTTTGCGGTTATAATTGGGTTCCTTATTTTTCTAGATTATTCAAACAAAAATATGATATATCGCCGCTTAAATATCGAAAGAATCATATAGGTAAACATTAGAAGGGTTATACGATTCCAAATATACAAAAAGCTCCTGAATTTCCACAAAGGAAAATTCAGGAGCTTGTTCATTGATTAAGTGGATGCGGTCGAGAGGACTCGAACCTCCACGGGGGGTTAGCCCACACGGACCTGAACCGTGCGCGTCTGCCAATTCCGCCACGACCGCATATTTTCGTTGGTGCAGTATTTCGCAGCAACGAAATATATATTACCATGCGTTTTTAGGAGAGTCAACTCACAATATTTTCCTAATGCAAAATTACAACTCTTCCCCATTTGTAGCAATAACATTTTTGTACCAGAAGAACGATTTTTTGCGCTCCCACTCCAAAGTACCGCTGCCATCATCATGTCCACTAAATGAAGCCATAGCGTTTGGAGAACTCGCCGGCTTTTTGTCCATGAAGTTCGTAGCAAGAATACGGGTTAAGTCGTATGATTAGTTATATACCACCCTCACCATAAGGCATCTTCACTATAAGGAGGACATTTATGGACATCCCTAGAGGTACCTACGGCTTTCGGTTCGCCGAAGATAAGGAGCTCCAGCTGTGCGTATTGTTTGCGGCCGGCTATGATTCTATCACTGATCCATCTTATTGTTGGGACGGACTGGAGCGGACCGATGGACCTCTCCTGCTGTTCCAGTACACCATCTCCGGTGAAGGCGTATATGAGTCGGGAAACCGGACTCACCGTGTCACCGCCGGACAGGCTTTTCTCGCTGAAATCCCAGGACCCCACCGCTATTATTACCACCCGGAATCAAAGGAGCCTTGGGAATTCCTGTTCCTGCTGTTTCGGCCTAATCTTATTCTGCCTCATTGGCGCAAATTCCTCCATGAAGCCGGGGAGGTTCCTCATCTGCCCGCAGACTCTGCACCAGTCCGGCTGGCGCGAATGATTGTGGTCGATGCGGGTGCGGGCAGAATATCCGATCCCCTGATCGCGTCGTCTTGCGTCTATCAATTCGTGACAGAACTGGCCAGAATGCAGGTCACAACTCTACGGGACAGGGAGAACTGGCCGGAGAACGTAAGGCGAGCAGCCGAATTTATAGAGCTCAACTATTCACGTATGATCAGTATCGATCAGCTTTCCGAACATGTCTCCCTGTCCAAATACCACTTGATCCGCCGGTTTTCGGCCAGCACGGGCCTGACTCCCGGCGCTTACTTAACCCGCGTCCGCACCGAGAAGGCCATGGAGCTGCTTCGGGGGACCGCTCTTAGCATTGAGACCATTGCCGAGCGTATTGGCTACTCCAGCGGAAGTTATTTTATCAAAGCGTTCCGCCACTTGACTGGGCTCACGCCGGGAGAATTCCGCAGCGGTGGCGAAAGCCTTACTTACCGCAAGTTGTTTTTTGATTAACCGCAATATTGTACTATTGGGCTTTCAAGATTACTATAGATATTGCTAATCTCCTTTATTATGATGAACTTAGCAAGAGCAATAATTAATCAGTAAAGGAGCTTTACAATGGATCATAAGCTTACAGCGCCTACACCGCCGCTCGGTTGGAACAGTTGGGACTGCTACGGCGCGGCCGTAACGGAAGACGAGATTCGGGGCAATGCGGAATACATGGCGAAGCATCTCAAAGCATTCGACTGGAGCTACATTACCGTCGATATTCAGTGGTACGAGCCCCATGCAAATTCCTCTCAATATCGGCCGTTTGTTCCGCTTGTGATGGATGAATATTCTCGGCTTATACCTGCTGAAAACCGGTTCCCCTCCGCAGCGAGCGGCCGGGGTTTCAAGCCGTTAGCCGATTATGTACACAGCCTGGGACTACAATTCGGGATTCATATCATGCGCGGCATTCCGAGACAGGCTGTCCACGCCGCCACTCCGATTCTGGGTACAGCCGTGACAGCACGCGATATTGCGCATACGAACTCTATCTGTCCATGGAATACGGATATGTACGGAGTGGATGCCTCGAAGGAAGGGGCGCAGGCCTATTACGATTCTCTCTTTGAACTGTATGCACAGTGGGGCGTCGACCTGGTGAAGGTGGACGACATCGCGGCTTCCAGGCTGTACGATACACATCAGCCGGAAATCGCCCTGATCTCCAAAGCGATCGAGCGTTGCGGCCGGCCCATGGTGCTAAGCCTATCCCCCGGACCCGCTCCGGTGGAATACTCAGCATTTTTCGCCGAGCATGCCAACATGTGGCGAGTCACGGACGACTTCTGGGACCAGTGGCCGCTGTTGTTGGATATGTTCGACCGTTGCCGGTCATGGCAAGGCGTACCGCAGGCAGGTTGCTGGCCGGACTGTGACATGCTGCCGCTTGGCCACATTGGCATTCGCTCTGTGGATGGCGGAGGGGCGGACCGTTGGACCCGGTTCACGCGTGACGAGCAGTTGACAATGATGTCGCTCTGGAGCATCTTCCGCTCGCCGCTCATCTTCGGCGGGGAGCTGCGGGACTGCGACGACTGGACGCTGTCGCTGCTGACTAACCGCGAGGTGCTGCATATGCACCGGGATAGCTTCGGAGCGAAGGAAGCGCTACGCAAGGGCGACCTTATCGTCTGGACGGCCGAAGACGCCGCAGGCTCCGGCTACGCCGCCATCTTCAATATTGGCGAGAGCCCGCTGCCGCTGGACCTGGCCACTTCACAGATCGGCCTAACAAGCACCGCCGCTGGAACCGAGCTTTGGAGCGGAGCGCCAGCCGAGCTTAAAGAAGGCACACTGCACGCCACGGTGCCGCCGCACGGGGTACGCCTCTATCGTTTCTTTTAAGAATACTGCCATTAAAAGAGATCTGCCCGTTAATGAGGCAGATCTCTTTACTTTAGCTTTTAGTTATCATTAAGGTACACGCGGACTACAATGTCTTGATTGTGATTGCCGAATCCGGAACCATAGAGTGTCAATCCCCCTACGTTAACTGCCTGCTCATCAACCGCGAAATGAAGCGTCCAGAACGGTTCCTGTAGCTTGAGATCCGCGAGGGTCACCTCCGACATCGGCTCACCATCTATAAATGTACCCGATGCATCAATGCGAATCGTCTTCAATAACCCGTACTGATTCACATTTCGATGCCACCATTTGGGTGTATATTTCCCTCGTGCAGCTCTTCCGAAATCGGCCGGACTTGTCCATGTGCCAAGGGAAACACCGTTGAATGTGAACTCAATATCCGAAGGCCAATAATCCCTTAGGCCGGGAGCTTCCGAAGCAATCTCCATGGAAATTTCGACGGCTTCCGCGGTTTGATCGGCAAGCAAATAGTTAGGCATTTTGTATTCTACATACCCCCACCCAAACCACAGAATGGCGGCGTGAACCCGCTCGGGATCGAGAAAGTAGCGCGGGTCGTCCCAAACTCCGATTTCTTTCTCGTGCGTGCCGAGTCCACAAGTAGGATGAACTTCAAAAGCGGTGTAATGACCGACTGAAATGCTCTGTTCTCTGAACTTCGCAGTGTGACCGGCAGACGGCAGCTGAATCTCGACGGTTTTTTGTTTGAGGAAACACATTTTGTGCGTCCCCCCGCCTAGCCGTACTCGGTGACTTCCAATGAGCCCTGCTTGTTCGAGTTTTCGAATGTGCATGGTGACGATAGAAGGGCTAAGTTCCAACTGATCCGCAATATCCTTCACATTCATCTCGTTATCGGCAATGAGACTCATAATTTTCCATCTAACTTCGCTAGCCAACGCTTCGTATAACGGCATAAATTGCGGTTCCCCGTTCGCTCTGATGATCATCATAATCTCCTGACTGCACCTATTGAAATCACATATATATTAATTTAAAAGATTTAACATGGACAATCAAGCCTAATCCGTTGCGCCGCTTTTAATAATGGTGTTTAATTTCCTTAGCTGATCGCATTAGATTTATATAATTGTGAATTTATGAAAGAGGTGGATGTATGAAATTCAATAACCCGGTCATTAAAGGATTTTATCCAGACCCCAGTGTTTGCAAAGTAGAAGATATCTATTATCTTATCTGCAGTTCCTTTCAGTACTTTCCCGGCGTTCCGATTTTTGAGAGCAAAGACCTGATTAACTGGAAGCAAATCGGTCATTGTCTGACCCGAGAGAGTCAGATTCAGCTCGGCAAGGTGGGGAGTTCCGGCGGTGTATTCGCTCCCACGATACGGCACAACAACGGGAGATTCTACATGACCACGACCAACGATACCACTCATCAGAATTTTTATGTATGGACTGACGATATTTATGGAGAATGGTCTGAACCGATCTATGTGGATCAAGGAGGGATTGATCCCGATTTGTATTTTGAAGACGAAAAAGTCTTCTTTATGAGCAACGGGAAGGACGATTACGGGAATGGCGGTATCGTTCAGTCTGAAATTGACATTGAAACGGGCGACAAGCTGTCAACAAGCCGTTCGATTTGGCAAGGAACAGGCGGACGGTATTTGGAAAGCCCTCATATGTATAAAATAAATGGTCGGTATTACCTCATGGCGGCCGAAGGCGGAACTGAATATGGCCATATGGTCACTTATGCAAGAGGAGAATCTATCTCCGGTCCGTTCGAAGCTTATCCAAACAACCCGGTATTGACCAATCGTAATCTGGGCGGTTATGAGCTGCAGGGGGTTGGCCATGGCGATTTGATTCAAGATAACGAAGGAAATTGGTGGATGCTCCATCTGGGCTTCCGTCAAATCGGCCAATGGCTTACCTACCATCACCTAGGCCGCGAAGTTTTCCTGACACCGGTTACTTTCGGCGAGGATGGCTGGTTTATGGCAGGATATAAAGGTACCACTCTTACGAGTTTTGAGACCGAGCGGATCTCGAGTCATGTCATCCAACAGGAGAAAAAGACCTTTACTTTCGAGAACACGGATTGGAATCTAGACTGGTGCTATCTCCGTCATCCTGTTACAGAGAATTATCGCTTGGAATCGGGCAAGGCCGAGCTTAAAGGGACCCAAGTGACTTTGGATATGCCGGAATCCCCGACATTTATAGGCATTCGCCAAAGGGACTTCAACGCGGAAATCTCTTGCGATGTACAGCTTATAAGCGGAGAAGCCGGCATCACGCTCTATTTGGATGAAAATCATCATTATGATTTAGCAGTACGCAAAGAGGAGAACGGGTATAAAGTGATCGAGCGCCTGAACATCGGGGATATTAAATCCGTTGAGCATGAAGTAGACCTAGGAAGTGAAAACCATGCTACTCTCATCATACGGGCAACTAATGAGCGCTATAGCTTCCTCCTTCACACAAACGGGAAGGACATTCTCTTAGGTACGGCACAAACCAGATACCTTTCCTCTGAGGTTGCGGGAGGATTTACAGGCGTACTTATCGGTTTATATGCCTATGGGGAAGGCTCTGAGGCTGAATTTTCAAGATTTAGGTGCAAGTATCTTTAAAATTCGCCCTAATAGGTTACCTAGAAAAATGTAAAGCCCAATAAACGTTAACCTTAAGTGTAATAAGCTAATGTAACACAGATTAGTGCAAGTCTAAAAGGAATCCTACTTTAATATTAAGAATGTGATCTTCTAAAGAAACATCGGCTACTTTACCGTTCATTTTTTTCAATAATGTTTTCACAATATAAAGTCCCAATCCAGAACTACCGCTGGTTCTGGATTTATCCGCTGTATAAAAGCGCTCAAATAGGCGCTTAATATCTTCCTGTTTTAGATTGGGCGCAGGATTGCTTATGGACAAAAACGCATATGAACCGGACGCTTCCATCCTGATTCTTACGTTTCCCCTTGCGTAACGGGATGAATTGTTCAGTAAATTTTGGATGATACGTGTGCAAGCAATACGATCGCCGGTTATCCAGACAGGATGATCGGGGAGATTGATGTCAAGGATGATTCCAAGTTTCTGAAACAGTTCATATTGATCTGCAAGTATGTCGCTGAGAAGCAGATTCAAATCTAATTTTTCCTTACTAAGCGGCGTTTCTTTTACATCCAGTACGGACAGTTCATACAGACTGTTTATCATGAATTTTAACGAATGTGCTTTATCATTGACAGTATTCAGATATTCCTCACGCTTTTCAGGCGGACATTCGGGATTCCGTGACAATTGCAGATACCCTAAAATTGAAGTCAAGGGTGTTCGCAAGTCATGGCTAAGATTTGCAATGGAATCTTTTAGTTGAAGATCATTACTGCGTACATCAATACGCAGTTTTTTCTGCAAATCCAAATTGCGGTTAATAGCGGTGGCAAGTTCATTGAGATCATTGTCGATTAACGCAACCGTAACCTTTTTTTCTGTTTTTTCGCTTGTGCGTTCATCTAATTGAGAAGTTATATCATGAAGCTGCCGTTTAAGGCGGAAAAGGCGGACGCCTAATATGGATGCTACAATACATACACCAAATAGTATCCAAATCATTTTTTTGCCGCCTTCTTTCCGTGCTATTTTAGTTCACATCTGCGGAATACACAATAAGCAATGCCTAAAAATAAAACTGTCCAGCCGATGGCTACCCCGGCAGACCACAACCCCTGTAATGGAGTAAGTGTCGAATACAAGACATATCGCATTAAAAAGGCGGGATGCAGTAATAGTGAAAGCGATGGGGCATTGGTATAAAGCGTCCCATGCACATGTGGTGCGACTTGCTCTAAAGCAGGCATTGTCCAGCAGGCAACCAGTAGGAACAACGCGGAAATGGTTATCGTTTTGGCCGTGTCCCTGAAAAGTACCACAATAAAAGTGCAGACTGAAAAGAGCGAAAAATTCAGTAATAGTAAAAGTATAATAACTCGGAATAAATAAGGGAGCATTTCACCTGCGGAAGGCGCCGGAATACTCCCCACCCAACGTAGACAACCAGAGAAAATTGCCAGGAAAACGGCAATATTGGGAACAGCAAAACCGATTATGCATTGGCTGGCAAATATAGATATTCGGCTGTGGCCCGCTGCAATCTCCTGATCAATTGTACGCTCAGAATACATCTGACCCAGCATCATTGCCGTAAACGCACCGCTGATAATCAGCAGAGGGAAAATAATATCTGCGGTCAAGGCCGAAAAAAAGCCCTGAATGTTATAAGAAATACCGACAACCATGGGGGGATCTGTTAAATATTTCAGCCCGGTAAAGTTCGTAACAAGGAGAGCGAAAGCACAACATACTGCAAGTGTGATCCAAAATATCGGATTATGTCTTATTTCATACCATCTATGTTTTAGCAAATTACTCATTATTTACACCTCTCAGCGAAGCTCCGCGCGCTTGAAAATCAGCGCAGAAGCAATAAACAGGAATGTGGACCAGATTAATCCTACAATTATACCTTTGGCCGGAGACATTGTGCCGTTCACCATAAGAATCAATGTCCCAGCCGGGAGAATATGTGCAAGCGCAGTGGCATATGGGCCATTTAGCAGCAGAATCGTGATAAAGTTCAGGATAATCGGGATTCCAATGGTGCGACCGACATCACGGAAGCAGACTGCTGCCAACAGGGATAAAGCTCCGATTGAAAATCCTAGTATAAGCAGTGCCACAATCAACCCTGCAAAATGTAAAATCACACCTGCAGAAAGCGCAATCCCCCACCCATTTCTCACGGTACAGATCATGACAAGCAATAAGGGAAAAATAAACAGTATGATATCAATCGCGATTAAGAAAGAACCGGCTTTTGCCAAAAGAACAGAGACACGGCTTTTCCCTGCCATCAGCGCATGATACAGCGTACGTTCCGCAAAATCATCGCCGATAAAGAGCCCCCCGTAAATGCAGGATATCAGAATAGTAAGTATTTCCTTTTTCATGATTTCAGATAGTGCGTTATGTCCGGACATGCTGAAAATTGTGCTGCCTGAAACTACAATCATATTAAATGCTACGATGACAACAAGGGTTATCCAGAAAATTTTGTCGTGAAACAGTTTGTACCTTTCTGCGTGCAATAAATTGCCCATATTACCGGCCTCCGATTTTATGCAGGAAGTAGTCTTCCAGACTATCCCCGGCAAGACTGAGGCCAGTCACGAGCAAACCTGCCTGTGAAAGAACTCGTGCTACATCTTCCATGTTGTCCAGGTGATCATAAAGGCGTACCGTATTGTCCGGCATGACTTGAAAGTTTGTCGTATGGAGAGTGTTTTCCAGCGCGGCAGCTGTACTGGCGGCATCGTTTGTCTTAATGGCAATATGCCGCTTGCACTTCTCATCCAGCTCATTTTGAGTCAATTCTTCCAGCACGCGACCTTTGTGCAGCAGAATATAGCGGGTGGCCGTCTGATATAGTTCGCTGAGAATATGACTGGACACTAGAAGCGTAATTCCTCTTTCTTGATTGAGCCGTTTCATAAGTTCCCGGATTTCTACGATACCTGACGGGTCAAGGCCATTGATAGGTTCATCAAGGATCAAGAACTCCGGGTCGTTCAGCAAAGCCATTGCAATTCCTAACCGCTGGCGCATACCCAGCGAAAAATGTCTCACGGTCTTTTTACCTGTATCTGATAAGCCCACCAATTTCAATGTTTTACGGATACATTCTTTATCCGGGATACCTCGTTGAATGCGCTGGGCCTCTAAATTCTGTTCAGCTGTCATGTTTTTGTAAAGCGCAGGTGTTTCCACCATACACCCGATGCGGGCGCGCTGCCTTTGAAGTTCTTTTTCACCGGATTTTCCAAACAGTGACATGCTTCCCTCTGACGGAAACGATAAACCTGTAATAAGGCGGATCGTAGTGGTTTTCCCCGCACCATTTTCACCAATAAAACCATACACTTCACCACGTCGCAATGAAAAATTGATATGATCAAGTGCCAGCGTTCCCCGATATTTCTTGGTTAAATTTCTTGCTTCAAATACGGATTCTTCCATTCCGTTCATCTCCTTTGCCATCTATTATGAATGGCAATTCTCAAGAGTTTCTAAAGATATTTCATAAGAGTTTCTAAAGAAATCGCCTGTTCCCGTGTAAAACGAGAACAGGCGACAAATGCCCTTATGAGCTGGCGGCAAGCTTATATCCGATGCCCCAAACCGTCTCGATAAATTCCACATCCGGACAAACGGATTTTAGCTTTCGTCTTAGGTTACTGATATGTGTATTAACTGCATTATCATCGTAACTGTATTCTTCATTCCAGACGCTTGTAAAGAGATTAGCTTTTGTAAATAGCTTTTGAGGATTCTCCATAAACAATTTAAGAATCTTCATTTCAGTTCCTGTCAATGCAACAGGCTGTCCTGACACTTCGCAGCAATTGGTTTCCGTATCGAACTCCAATGGCCCGGCAACAAGCAAAGAAGAAGTATAGCCCCGACTTCGCCGCAAGTGACTTTCTACTCTTGCTACCACTTCTTCATTGTCAAAGGGCTTGGTAATATAGTCATCCGCGCCTGTGCGAAGCATATCAACCTTCACAGCCGTTTCATCCTTGGCTGATATTATAATAACCGGGGCATTTGAAAATCGCCGATAGTTTTTGAGCAATTCTTCACCTGTAATTCCGGGAAGCATCAAGTCCAGCAACACCATATCAAATGTGTTGGTTTTCAGTGCTTCACAGGCAGATTTCCCTGAGTATTCGGATACACAGTTGTATTTATTTTCACTTAAGATATTGCATAATAGGTTGTTTATTTCTTTGTCGTCTTCAACCACAAGAATGTTAACCATACAGTGCCTCCCAAAAATGATTATATCCCGACAATGTTCATCTATCTTCTCAAAACTATTATAAAGGATGTAGCCTAACAAAATTCTGAATATGCAAAAAAGCTCTTGAATCATCCCTAGGAATAATTCAAGAGCTTGTTCTTTGTTAAAGGAATGCGGTCGAGAGGACTCGAACCTCCACGGGGGGTTAGCCCACACGGACCTGAACCGTGCGCGTCTGCCAATTCCGCCACGACCGCACATTTTCGTTGGTGCAGTGTTTCGCAGCAACGAAAAACATAAAGTATCATGTGCCTTTAGGAGAGTCAACTCACAATATTTTCCTTATGAGAATTTTATAGTTCACTTCCGTTTCGTAGCGACGACATTTTTGTACCAGAAGAACGATTTTGGGCGTTGCCACTCCAAAGTGCTGCTCCGTCATCGTGATTGTCCACTAATAATTCTCGAACAAAAATACATTTAATTTGTAGGTCCTAACGGTAACGTTAATTGCTAACGTAAGATTAAGAGGAGGTCAACCCATTTCGGTCGACACCCATTTTTCACTCGCCATATTACTCTTTTGCTGATCGTCTGCAAGGTCTGAAAGTACGGAGCGTGTCCCCCACTTTATATTCATTCCGTGCTGTACTATAAGCTTTTTTTCCCACATACACAGCTAGCATGATTCTTTCCCCAGTAATTTTATACTTTCTGATATATTGAGAAAAAAGGCGGTGCAAGGGAGTTTCCTTGCACCGCCTTCCTATGAAGGTGTCTATGAAGTCTTTTCAACCGGGTGTTAAACCTTCTCCCACAGACCGCCGCCCGGCAATGGGCAAGAACGCTCCTTCAGCCAGGCGACGACGGGGATAATGCAGCCGCAGACCGCGCAGGTCACTCCGTCTGCCAGCTTCGGGCAGGCACGGCAGATGCGCAACCTGTCCTGATACTGTCCTTCGCTTACCCGGCGCTCGGGAGCGAACGCCGACGTTTTTAAGAGCCGCTGCATTTGGGCCTCAGTCACCTTGTAGTCGTCCCGGCAAGCCTTGCAAGAGGTGTCCGCCATGGCCGATTACGCCTCAGTTTTCAGTTCCAGCGCGGTGACCGACATAGCCGGAAGCGTAACCGATAGCTTGCCATTCTCCAGTCCAAAGGCATTAAACGGCTGCGGTACAACAGCATCCGGCTGCTCGAACGTATTGTGGGCGTCGATTTTCTCCCCGGCCAACGTTGAGCCTTCAATTTTTAACCCGTCGAAAGCCAGGCCGCGCAGGTCGATGACCACTTTGGCTTCGGCTTGATGCTGCAGATTGCAGAAACTGATGTGAATCAACCCCTCGGCATCGCGGGATGCCGTGGCCGATACCGCCGGAATTTCGCTATCGTCCAGCTTGTAGCTGCCCGCATCTAACGACAGTTCCAGCAATTCGGCGTCCTGATGAACTTTATACATGTCGAAAACATGATACGTCGGGGTCAAAACCATCTTCTTCCCTTCCGTCAAAATGACGGCTTGAAGAACATTGACGGTTTGAGCAATATTGGCCATACGGACGCGATGGTTGTGCTTATGGAAAATATTCAGCGTCAGTCCGGCGACAAGCGCATCGCGGATCGTATTTTGCTGATACAGGAAGCCGGGATTGGTGCCCGGTTCCACGTTGTACCAGGTTCCCCACTCATCCACGATAAGGCCAACTCGACGCTCTGGATCGTATTTATCCATAATCGTGCTGTGGCGCGTAATCAGCTCATCCATCTTCAGCGCTTTTTTCAGCGTAACGAACCAAGCCTTCTCGTCGAATCCGGTTGCTGCTCCTTTGTCCTCCCAGCTATCGTTGGGCAGCGTATAATAATGCAACGTAATCGAATCCATATACCGTCCGGCTTCACGCACCAGCACATCCGTCCAATTGTAATCATCTGAATTGGGTCCGCAGGCAATCCGGTGGATCTTATTCCCGTCATAGTCCCGAACATAGGTTTGATAACGGCGATACAAGTCTGCGTAGTACTCCGGACGCATGTTGCCGCCGCAGCCCCAATTTTCGTTGCCAACACCGAAGTAGGTAACCTTCCATGGCTCCTTACGGCCGTTTTGGACACGCAGCTCAGCCATCGGAGAAACGCCGCCAAACGTCAGGTACTCCACCCATTCAGATATCTCCTGAACCGTGCCGCTGCCGACATTGCCGTTGATGTAAGGCTCGCACCCAAGCTGCGCGCACAACTGCATAAATTCGTGGGTACCGAAATGGTTGTTCTCCACTACGCCGCCCCAATGCGTGTTGATCATTCGCTTTCTTCCTTCTTTCGGGCCGATGCCGTCTTTCCAATGGTACTCGTCCGCGAAACATCCTCCCGGCCAACGCAAAACCGGTATTTTAATTTTCTTAAGCGCTTTCACAACATCATTGCGAATTCCGTTTGTATTGGGAATCGGCGAATCCTCGCCCACCCAAATTCCTTCATAGATGCATCTGCCCAAATGCTCGGAAAAATGGCCGTAAATATGGCGGCTGATCGTACCCTTGCCGGTATCGGCATTTAATACACCCTTGAATGTCATAAATAGCTTTCACTCCTTAATTAATGTTTATATTAATTAATTCATATTTATATAAATATTATATTCTTCATTGTTTATTTATGTCAATTTACTTACGACAGATCAAACACCAATCCTGTTATCTTGTCAAAAATCAGATATGTGTTTAATATATTTATTAACCAAATACAATAAGGTGGATACTCATGAAACTTGACCTTACAGAAAAATCGCTTCCCGTTTACGAAGCACTCGCAAGTCCCGTCCGTTTGCACGTGCTGCGCCTATTGTCGATACGTCCGATGAATATCAAAGAATTGGCCGAGGCGGTTGGATTATCAAGCGCGATCATGACGATGCATGTTCGTAAGCTATCAGAGTCCGGTCTGGTAGATACCCGTATGACGCCGGGCAAAAGCGGTCTGCAAAAAGTTTGTTCTCTTGCCGTATCTGGTGCGGAAATCCAATTTCCCGCGGAACCCGCATCCAAGCGCAAAAGTCACCGAGTGGAAATTCCGGTCGGGCATTACTCCGATTTTTACATCGAACCGACCTGCGGTTTGGCTACAGCGGACAACATCATCGGCAGCTTCGACGATCCCCGCTATTTCTGGGAACCCGAACGAATCAATGCTGCTATCCTCTGGTTCGGCAAGGGCTTTATCGAATACAAGGCACCCAATTATTTGTTGTCAAGCCAGAACCCGCAAGAGCTTGTGCTGACAATGGAGATTGCGTCGGAGGCCCCGGGAATAAATAATAATTACCCTTCCGACATCACATTCACGTTTAACGGAAAGATGCTAGGAACGTGGACCAGTCCCGGCGACTACGGCGACAGGCCCGGTAAATATACACCGGATTGGTGGCCCCGCCAAACCAACCAATACGGCTTGCTGAAACGACTGCGCATTACGCAGGACGGTACGTATATGGACGGACTGAAACTATCGGATGTAACTTTAAGCGAAGTTAACATCCGTCTTAAACAATGTACATTTCGGTTATCTGTTGAAAATGAAGCCGTTCATCCTGGTGGATTGACCCTGTTCGGAAAAGGATTTGGCAACTACAGCGATCATTTGATCCTCGAACTGTTTTATACAGAAGATTAACGGATAGTACGCTGATCATGATACGGCCAAAGAGCTGATGAGGTAAATTGCGGAGAAAGCGTTACGGTTACGGGTATAACATAAACAAAAAGCTCTTGAATTTCCAACAAAGGAAACTCAAGAGCTTATTCATCGTTTGGTAATGCGGTCGAGAGGACTCGAACCTCCACGGGGGGTTAGCCCACACGGACCTGAACCGTGCGCGTCTGCCAATTCCGCCACGACCGCTTGTTGTCTGACTGTCAGAAGTTTTTCTGCAGCGACAAGATTTATAATATCACGCAGCAGAACTTGAGTCAACATATTTTTCATACGTTTGTTTGAGTTCCTCCCCCCTAAAAACGGATTTCCTTCTTTTTCTTGATTTAAATCACCCGTATAGAGTAGAATAAGAACATAAGTTCGTATTAATTGGGAGGCGTTTTTCGATGGCTGTACCCGGCCTCAAGGAAGATGAGCTTGCGCTGATCAAAAGCGCTTTGCTGCTCGGATTTTTGCAGAAAATATTTCAGCGGGATGCCCGCATTCTGGAACAAAGCGGAGTGCTTAAGAGCCCGGATGTATATGTGGATTTCATTCGCGGCGGAGAACGGCGCGTCAATCTGGTGCTCGCGGAAATTCATGACGTATTCCGTGAAAGGAAAATTGAAATATACCGAGTTACCCAGGACGAGTCCGGTATCGAAGCGGAATACCGCTGTCGCGGATTTCATGGAAAGATGCGCATTCTTTGGGCCGGCATGCGCCGGGAAATCTCGTCTCGAATGCGCGCCTATTTAGGGAGTGACGGTAGTCCAAGTCCCATCAAAACGAAGCAATCTGCTTCCTTATCGTCGCACAAAACAAACAGCCCTGTCGCCAAGTCCGCACACATCACAGCAAAGGGAGACTCTAAAGTTTAGTTGCTTTAACCTTTAGGGCCCCCCTTCATGTAGCACATATACAGTTAGTTATTGGATCGGGGAACCAGATAATGCTCCCTGTACCCGGGTTACCCCAATAGAATGATCTTGCAGATCAACCTATACGATGTCCCATCTAGCGGAAATTATGCTTCTAGTCCTCCAGAGAAATGCGAGGCTCCCGGGAGGGGCGATATATATAGTTACGGTCCAGTTTTACGACATTGCGGTTGGGCTTCCGAATCAGCACATGGTTCTCATCCCAAGCCACCACGACGCCTCTGACGTCATTTTCTTCGAGCGCGTCCCGGACGACGCGCACCTTTTCGCCGGACAGACGGTATTCATTCAATTGATCATCCGATATCATCGAAACCTTCACCTTCCACTTCATGATTTTCTGACGTTGAGCACTCTTATTCAAAAAAAGACCCCGCTGGCACTGGACCAGCCGGAGTCTTGATATCCCATGAAGCTCTTTCTTGGCGATCGGCAGAGCTCTTGCGGCCTACGAACTTAACGTGAGGCATGCTCCTTCTCGAACCAGAAATCCAATACTTTTGCCGACATAACCCTTTGTTCTACATACCCTACCTGCTGAGGGGTGAACTGATCCTTCCAAGGCACATTCAGTTCTTGACACAGTTCAGCTATCGTTAACAGTTGCGACCATGCTACATACCGTTTGTACCAGAAAAACTGGGGATGTTCGAGCATATAGGGATAAAGGTCATCAAACTCTGTATGTTTACAATCCAGGGCACGTTCAAAAGTAACCTTAGCATCTGACAATTTCGAAATAAAAAACTCAGTGTCTACGGCAAATTCTTTCCCCATTCGTAAGCCTCCTCTCCCTAGTAATCCTCATTATAGCGAAAAAAAGAAGGCCTGCAAAGGATTCATGAAAAAATGGATGGATTTTTCTAAATACTCCAGTCCACCCTAGTCAGCAAATGTAATACGTCCGCCGTCCAGTGAAGCAATCTTCACTAGCGATTCCAGGCGGATCCCTTGATCACGAATCGCTTTTGCTCCGGGTTGAAAGCATTTCTCCACTACAATTCCTGCACCGACGAGTTCAGCTCCGGCGCGGCTTATGATCTTAATCAATCCTCTTGCCGCGTCTCCGTTCGCAATAATATCGTCGATGAACAGAACCCGGTCATGCTCCTGGATGAATTCGCGGGATACCAGAATATCGGTCACGATGCCTTTCGTAAAGGATGGGACCCGTTCGCAAAGCATGTCCGGCTCAGCCAGCAGCGTCTTCTTCCGCCGGGCAAACACCAGTGGGACCCCAAGCTCATAGGCGGTAGCAAAAGCGACAGCAATGCCTGACGACTCCACCGTTACAACACGTGTCACCCCTGCATCCCGGAATCGCTCAGCGAATTCTTTACCCATCTGCATCGTTAATTGCGGATCAACCTGATGGTTGAGCAGACCGTCCAGCTTAAGCACCTGATCAGAAACGATAACCCCCTGCTCCACGATCCTTTGCTTCAATAGCTCCATATTCTTTCCTCCAGAAAAATCTTCTCGTTTAGTTTGAGTCATGTCCCGTTCCCGGACAACATACCTTGTACTATATATAGCACATGTACCGGGGGGAAAACCATGAAAAATGCAGTGAAAGTTCTGCAAATCGCTTTCACATATATTGGCACCGTAGTCGGCGCCGGCTTTGCAACGGGTCAGGAAATTCTTCAGTTTTTCACCCGGTACGGCAAGTGGGGCGTATTGACGATCCTCCTGTCAACATTGCTGTTCATCTGGCTTGGCACGAAGATGATGCTGCTGGCACGTGAAATCAAAGCATCCTCTTACGAGGACCTAAATCGACGGCTGTTCGGCGATCGAATCGGTCGGGGACTAAGCATTTTCACTATGGTCGTTCTAATTGGGGTCAACAGCGTCATGTTGGCCGGAGCTGGGTCCGTATTTATGGAGCACCTGGGCCTTCATTATCAGACAGGCCTCTGGATTACGTTAATCTGTACTTATTTACTCCTTGGCAGAGGAATCGGCGGCGTCATGCAATTGAATTCCATCGTCGTCCCCATGATGCTTATTTTATCGTTAGCGATCATTTCCAATACGGCCGGAACACCGGGAGCGACGCGTTTTTTTACGTTAGGTACCGACAGCAGTTTACTGGCCGTGTGGGCTTCGCCGCTAATGTATACCGCCTTTAATTTATCGATGGCGCAGGCGGTGCTCGTACCGATCGGCAGTCATACAGCAAGCCGAAGAGTGATCATCATAGGCGGCATTCTCGGCGGCGCAGGTGTCGGCTTTATGCTAATGGCCGGACATTTTGCACTGTCCGCCTACATGCCAGGAATCGTACAATATGAAATCCCGATGGGCAGTATCGCGCAGCAGCTTGGGACAACCATACAGCTAATCTACATTTTGCTTATATTCATGGAGATATTCAGTACATTCGTTGCAGACGTTTACGGCGTTACTCTACAGCTGAAGCAGTACATTCACGTTCCTCCAAAATGGATTTCCGTCGCGATATTAGTCATTTGCTATGTGACAAGCCAGTTTGGCTTCAGCTCCCTACTGTCTGTGCTTTACCCGGTGTTCGGTATGTTTAGCTTACTTTGGGCCTTCATGCTAGCGATGTATCGGCGTAAGGATTGAGAATCACCGGGAGACTATTTACAAAAAAGTCGACTGGCGTTTTTCCAAGAGCTCCGGAACGCAATTGGTATTATGTTTGCTGTTGGTATCATTCACCACTAAATGTATTTAGTGCAGCTAAATCCGGGGAAATTGCGGATTTTTGAATTTTAATTGTAAAACCTACATCTAAAGTAGTCTATTTAAATTAGCAAAGTTATTTTACTCCGTATTAGCTGCACTTTCTGCATTTAAAGGCTCAAAGCTTCTAAAAAGACCATGTTTAGCTGCACAAAATACATTTAATAAATTCTAGACGCTTTGTTGACCCAATTCGACAATTTGGGCTCCGGGTAGTTGATCTAGTACCCGGCGAACAACATGCTCATGGCAAGTCATCATCACGATCTGCTGGTGGCTGGACACTGCCTTTAGTACCGATAACGCTCCTTCAAGCCGGGTAGCATCAAAATTAACAAACAGATCGTCCAGCAGCAGCGGCAGGCGCCCCTGTCCCACAACTGCTTCGGATAAAGCTAACCGCATAGATAAATACAGCTGCTCTGCCGTTCCCCGGCTCAGTTGGGAGCTCTCAATCGGCCCATGCACTGCATGCTCTGCCATCAACTCTTGGCTGCCCATTTTCATAACGATCCGCCGGTACATCCCGCCCGTCATTTGGTCAAAATAACCGGAGGCCGTCTGAAGTACGGCTGGCTGGCGCTCTTCCTCATAAATTCGCCGAACCCTGGCGATTAACTCACGACAAACTGCCATCACTGCATATTTGTCCACACTTTCTGCAAGTGAAGCCTTCTGCTCCTCCAACTGCTGCTTCAAATCTTCCTGCTTGCAACGGGCCTCCAGACTCTCCTGCTCCTGCAGCAGCCGTCCACGCATTTCCTGAAGCTCCCGCCAGCGAGTATCTGCTTCCTCATAAGCTGCATTCGCCTGCTTTAGCAGGCGCTCCAGTTCAGCTTCATCACGGTTATGCAGCAGCCGCTCCAGTTCACTGCGTCTTGTCTCTTCCAGGCCGCTAAACACAGCAAGTTCCAGGTGTCGCAGCTCCTGCTCCAGTGTTTCCCGACGCGCTACATTAGCTCCCATCCGCAATAGCTCCTCCCCACTTGCAGCCTGTCCCTCTGCAAGCAGCGCTTGCTGCGATTGAGCTACTTGCTGCAGCCGGTCATCTAATCGCTGTCCTTCTTCCTTTAACGGCAGCAATCTGGCTTCAGCCCGCTCATATTTCGCTAGTTGCCCCAGCTCCTGTTCCAATTCGGCAAGCGCAGACCGCAGTATATGGAGTGGATCGTCCGGTGCATCTCCTGCAGATTTAACATTTTCGCGGGCAACCAGTTCCGAGGCCAACTGAGAAGGCAAATTTGACGCCACCGCCAAACAATCCCGTTTAAACGAATCGTTCTCCGCGCGTATGCTGTTCATTTTGGCGATGAAAGCATCGATTCGGCCCTGCCATTCTCTTCCTTGCTCAGCCAGACGAAAAACGTCCATCACCGCTTCGGGCGACAGCTCCGGTGAAAGTTTGCGTTCCTTCAGCCAGCCCTCCCATTCGGCAGCCAGCTCAGCAAATGAGCTTTCCCTCCGGTTTAGCTCACGTTCGAGGCTCCTTAGTTCGTCCTGCAAGTCAGTGGCTTGATTGCGCCGGGAAGCTGCCTCGGCTTCAAGCGCCTCTTGGCGCTGATCCCAGAGCAGCCAATTTTCCATAAGCCTGCGCAGTTGACGCTCCTCTTCATCCCAGGTAACTGCCTCCAGCGGGAGTCCACCTGCCACTCTCCCCTCGCCGAAAGCTGTGGCAGCCGTTAGGGGGTGCTGGATGAGGCGACCTAATAATGTCTGCAGCTGCGCTTCCATCCCGGAGTTCCCGGGTACAGAGAGCTCTCCGCGAGAGCGTCTTGAAGAGCGGGTGCGCTGCCCAAATTCCGGCTCATGTTTATAAGCTCCGAGCCCTAAATAAAGATCGAGCCCCAGTAGGATTACACCGATGAATGAAGCGCTTATAGCTGAACGGGTCGTCATCCATAGAGCGGCGGGCAAAGTCACCGTCAGTACGACACTTCCAGCAAACAGTTTTCGGTAAAGCGAACGCATCCGGGTTAAAGCTAGCTTTTCTGCATCTGCAGCTGATGTCTCAGACTGCCGAGATGCAATGATGTCCCGCCAGCGATCGAGCTCGCTGCGGATTTCGTCCCACAAGGCGCGGATATCCTCCCGCCGCTTTGGAATAAGCGCAGCGAACGGCTGGCGCGACGCAGCCAGACTGTCGGTTGCCCTCGCCGCCGCGGCCTCTAAGGCTGCCTGCGCCGCAGCTATAGCTCGCTCCAGCTTATAGCGCTCGCTGCGCAGCAGCTCCATCTCCTTGTCGTACGCGGCGAACCGCGACGCATACCGGCGAACGCTCTCCTGTTCGCCGACCGTACCCGCGAAGGCGCGCAAATCATCGGCGCGCCAGTCCGGGTGGATGCTGCGCAGACACTGGGCCAGCCGGCCCTGGAGCTGAGCGGCCTCAGCGACGAGGTCGGCCAGCTCCCGCTGCCGTGCCTCATAGGCCGGCAGTCGCCGGGCCAACTCGCGCAGCACGGCTTCCTGCTCCAGCACGGCCTCCCGCGGCTTCAGTGCGGCAAGCTCTGCTTCAAGCGCCTCTCGGCGTCGCTCCCACTCGCTACGCTCCAGCAGCAGCCGCTCCTTCTCCGCCTGCAGACTTTGCCAGCGAGCGATGCCCTGCTCGGGGAAGCGCTCATGCCGCGGGAGAGCGGCCAGCTCCGCGAGAAGCGTCTCGCGGTGCAGCCAGTCGCCGCGAACAGCTGCGGCCTTCTGCAGCAGGGCCGCTTCGCGACTGCAAGCAGTACGCTTCGCTTCGCATTCTGCAAGCTGCGAAGCTGCTACCTCCAGCTGCTCCAGGACGTCATTATAGCGAGGCAGCAGCGCCTTAGCCGCCTCGACCTCCCGCTCCAGACGCTCCACCTCGTGCAGCATCTGGGCAATTTCTTGATTCCGGCCGCGTGGCCGGTAAAGCTTGTCCATGTCCTGAATGAGCTTCTTCTCACCGCGCAGCACCGCCGCACCCCCGCCAATTCCGGCGTGGAACAAAAATCGGCTGAGCTCCTCGGATTGCAGCGCGCCAACCTCCTGCAGCTCTGTCAGTGAAACAGCGAACAATTGCTTGAACATCGCTCTAGAGATGCCGCCGAGAAGCTGCCGCTGCATGTCCTCCTGCGACATCTCCTGCACCGTGCCTTCGGTGTCGGTGCGCACGATCCTCAGCCGGTCCCCCCGGGTACCGGGCAAGCTCCTGCCTTCCGGCGGCTGGGCATATCGCTCGATCAACCACCGGGCACCGTCATCACCCAGAATTGTTAACGTTCCACCATGAACGCCTCCGCCTACCGGCTCGTAGCGCTCCGCAGTGTTGGCACGCGTCGGAATGCCGAATAGCATCGCCCGCACAAAACCGAGCAGCGTGCTCTTTCCCGCCTCGTTTGGACCGTACAGGACGGTCACGGGCCCCGGCAGCTCGATGTTCAACCCGTTAAGATGTCCAAAGCCATTGACCTGCAGCTTTTCCACCCTCATGACGAAGCCCTCCCATCCGACGTTTCCTCGCCCAGCAGTATCGCGGCAGCCAACTCTTCAGCGCGGCGCAGCAGTTCCTCACGATCCTTGACCTCCTGCTCCTGCTCCTTCAGCAGCCGCCGCAACAGCCGATTTTCTCGAAGCGAAGCAAGAGCCTCTTGTGTAAGAGAATCTAGCAGCTCCGGCGACCCTGCTGCCTGGCTCCCGAGCCGTAATAGCTCGCCAAGGAAACTGTCCTCGCCAAGGAGAAAATCTCGGTCTATCTCCATCGCGGTATTGACCTTAAAGCCCGCTGGCCACACAATCTCTCCCGCCGGAGGTGCTGCAACCCCCGCCTCTTCCAGGCGGATGGTCTCTTTTCGGCGAAGCTCCTGCAGCAGCTCAGCACTTTCGGGGCCCGATTGCAGCATGGTATGAAGTGGCCCTTGCCCGGTAAAGACAAGGCGGACAACGCTCATTTTTCCGTCCTGAGCCGCTCGGATTTCCTCCAAGGTTTCCTCCACCCGGTCTTTCCAAGCCTCCTCAGAGCTGAGGTCGTCAATTGGCATCTCAGTTTCCAGCCAAGTGACTTGATCCAGCCGGTGAAACTGCAAATCAGCCGCTCCACTCTCCGAAACATCAACGATATAGCATCCTTTCGCTCCCGTCTCTTTTAAGCTCCGTCCTTGAATGTTGCCCGGATACACAACCCACGGAGCTCCTTCATGCAAAATTTGGCGTTTGTGGATGTGCCCGAGCGCCCAATAGTCATAACCGGATTCCTTCAGATCGCGAAGCGAGCATGGCGCATAAGCATCATGCCCCTCCTGACCATCGACATTCCCATGCAGAAGAGCGATGTGATAGAGAGGAGAAGACGGATCGCGGAGGAACTGAAGTGCAAGATTGTCCGTCACCGCGGCAGCCCCGTACGAAACCCCGCTTATTATGGCCACCGGCTGGTCATCACTTCGCCGCACAGCCGTTCTGCTCTCAAGCTTAGTCCCAAACTCCGTAACGTGCGGCGGCAGCTCCAGACGCAATCGCCTGCTGCCGAGCGGGTCGTGGTTGCCATGAATCAGGTACACCGGGATGCCATGACGCCCCAATTTGTCCCAAGCTTCCCGAAGCCGCAGCTGCGCACGCAGTGAAGAATCGGAAGCGTCATAAATGTCGCCGCTTAGGACAACAAAATCTACCGCTTCCGCAATGGCAAGGTGTACTAGATTGTCGAAAGCGGTAAAGGTAGATTCCTGCAAAAATCGGCGCAGCCGATTTGGCACCCCAGACATCCCGGAGAACGGGGTGTCCAGATGCAAATCGGCAGCGTGAAGAAAACGAAAAGGATTCATGGATTCGCACTCTTTCATTTATTTGAATTGCAAATACAACTGCTTCAATTCGTGAACTACGCGGTTTAACGAATAGTGAGTCTTGGCTTTATCCGAGCCTGTCCGTGCTAACTGATACCGATAGTCCGGGTCGATGATCACCTTCTCCAATGCATCGGCCAACGCTACGGAATCCTCAGGCGGAACAAGCAAGCCGGTCGTGCCGTTCTCGATCTGCTCTGAAATCCCGCCGACATCCGTTCCGACGAGAGCCAGACAACACAGCGCCGCCTCTGCAAACACGGACCCAAACGCCTCTGCCCGTGACGGAAGGACAAAAATATCGAAGAAAGGCATAAATTCTTCCGGGTGCAGAGTGTAGCCGTAAAAAATCGTTTCATCGTATATGCCAAGCTGCTGAGCGAGCTCTTCCAGTTCCAGGCGACTCGGTCCATCACCAATAATATGCAATACGTAATTGAGACCGCGCTTTTTGAGCTCCTCGCAAGCCTTCAGCAAAATATCCAGCCCTTTCGCCGGTACAAGACGGCAAACCGTTACCAGCTGCGCGACCTCATTCTCATGAGGAACAGGCTTAAATCGCTTCTCATCAAAGCCGTTCGGAATGACCCCAATCGCTTCGGGATGGCCGACATATGGCGCCAGGTAGCTGGCAAAGGAATGCGATACCGTAAACAGCTTATCCGTCCGATGCTCCAGTTCCTTATATATAGATGTCAGAAAACGGTGCTCTAACCCATTCTCCTGAATACGGCCATTGAGGATTAGCTCCCTTTCGTAACTAGAGTGAATACTCTGCACGACGGGGATATCTGGAAAAACCTCCTTCATGGCGAGTCCCGCGATCGGGTGGTGGGCATGAATCAGATCATAAGGCTGTTTGATTCGCAGCTTCGTCCACCATAAGTAGTCACGATAGGTTTGCACATATTTTTGCACGATTGGACTCTCTTCAAATTCATGCCAGTCGAAGGTTTGAAATTGTACAGAATCGCTCCCTTTAGAGCGAATACGTTTCGGAAGAGAAAATAATTCCATTTCCCAATGAGGAGGATTAAACCGGTCCTGCAAATAAGGAATCATCGATGATACGCCCCCGGGCTGTTCCGGTGGAAAAAATAAAGCCTGCAGCAGTTTCATAAAGGTTCTCCTTTGCATGTCTCTCTTGATTCGCGGATGAAACGCTCGCATCTCCATTATGCCATAGGCAGGAAGGAACATCCATTCCCCTTTTGAGAATAAAAAGCAATATGTTACACTGCTGTAGTAATGTTTACCGGTACTTTAATAAGAGAAGGAGCGGCAAAAAATGACACAGCCAGCCCTGCCTGCCGCGTATCAGCATGCGGTTGAGGCAATACTCGGCCATGCCGAAGGCGAGACTTTCTTACAGAGCTATGCATCGCCTAGGACATATGGCCTTCGTATAAACACGCTAAAGACAAGCCTTGGTTCACCCGCGGTCCAAAGGCTAACGGACCTGTTCGCACTGCGCCCCGTGCCTTGGTGTGAGACGGGATTTTATTATGATGAGACGACCCGGCCAGGAAAGCATCCCTATCACATCGCCGGACTATATTATATTCAGGAACCGTCGGCCATGTCCGCCGTGGAACTGCTAAATCCGCAGCCGGGCGAAACGGTGCTTGATCTTGCGGCGGCCCCTGGCGGGAAAACGACGCAAATCGCCGCGAAAATGGCCGGTCAAGGCCTCCTGATCAGCAATGAAATCCACCCGCAGCGGGCGCGGATTCTTGCGGAAAACGTCGAGCGCCTCGGCATCCAAAACGCCATCGTGACGCAGGCGACGCCGCCCGAGCTGTCCGCCCGCTTCCCGCTCGCCTTTGACCGGATCATGCTCGATGCCCCTTGCTCCGGTGAGGGCATGTTCCGCAAAGATCCGGAGGCGATAACCGAATGGTCGCCGGAAGCGGTGGAGCAATGTGCAGCGCGGCAATGGGATATTCTGCAGGATGCGATCGCGATGCTGAAGCCTGGCGGTAGAATCGCCTATTCAACCTGTACGTTCAACCGCCGCGAAAATGAAGAGACGATTGCCCGTCTCCTGGAGACGTACCCTTTCCTGAGGCTAATCGAGGAAAAGCGCATTTGGCCGCACCTTCAGGAAGGCGAGGGTCATTTTGTCGCCTTGCTGGAGCGTGATGGTGCAGCTGATGCAGCTGACAAAGTCATGCTCGCTAGCCATGGAGGCAAAGGCGACGAGGTGGCGAAGCCCTCCAGTCACCTGAGCCCTTCGCACCGCGGACGCGGCGAAGGAGGAAGACCGGGGCGCAGCAGCCGCCCCGCCAAGGGCAATGCCGCAGGCCGCGACACGGCTGCAGCGTGGGACGCCTTCCTGGCATGGTCAGCGGAGGAGCTCCCGGCTTTCCGCACGGGGGATGGCTCGCCTCTCCTATTTGGCGAGGCGCTATACCTGCTGCCGAGAAGCCGGAGCCTGGCCCTGACGCCAGAGCATCTGACCGGCCTCAAAATGCCGAGAGCGGGACTGCATCTCGGCGATTACCGTAAAGGCCGGTTCGAGCCGGCCCATGCGCTGGCCATGGCGCTCGGCGCAGCGCATGCGAAGCAGACCTATGAGCTTAGCGAAGGGTCGCCGGAAGTAAGCGCATTTCTGCGGGGCGAGACGCTTAATCTCCCCGCATCTCAGCGAGGCTGGCATCTTGTGACGATTGCCTGCGGAAGCGGCAGCTTCCCCCTGGGCTGGGGCAAAGCGAGCGGCGGGCAGCTCAAAAACCACCTGCCTAAGGGGCTGCGGCAAATGTATTAGGCAAGCTCCTCTTTTTCGATATCACTGCAAAAGTCCATACCGCACCTATTTTCCTGCATAGTATAGGATATCTCGTGAATGCGAGAGCCTTATCCGTCATGTAAGGGAGGAATAACAATGGGTGAAGTTTTGGGTGGAGGTTTTACATCAACTGGAGTCATTCTGGTGCTGTTCATCTTGCTCGTTATCGTTTCCCGCAGCTTGTTAGTTTAATAGCATGCAGGGAAAAGCGGAAGAGCCCTTTTGGGTTCTTTCCGCTTTTTTTATTTTTGGGATATGATCAAGGAGTTGTGTGAAGCGTATTGGCCGGTAAGCAAACTTTCCGCATCGATCACCCGCAGTTATTGACAATTCCTTACTGCCTGTGAAATAATACATTCGTCGACTAATTAAACATTCATCAAATTAGTGAGGGATACCTATGCAGCTGGATCGACTGGTACAATTTCATAAAGCCGTAGGCGATGTGACCCGGATTCGAATTATTGCACTGCTTCAGAATGGTCCTCTCCACGGGCAGGCGCTCGCCGGGAAATTGGGCGTAACTCCTCCGACAATAACGCATCATATGACAAAACTGCGAGAAGCCGATCTTGTGTATGAACGCCGCGAGAAGAACACGATCTATTTTTATTTAAACGAGAAAAGCTTGGCACTACAGGCTGAAGCCATCCTGAAGATCGGGAAGAACCTTCCGGGTCCAGACGACAAGAAGGAAGAAGCCGTGTATAAGACAGCTGTGCTAAACAACTTTTTTACAAAAGATGGAGCTTTAAAGCATCTTCCTGCCCAACGCAAGAAGAAGCTGATCGTTCTCGAACATCTCATCAAAGGGCTTGAGCCTAATCGGAAATACAAAGAGAAAGAAATTAACGAGTACATTCGGAAATACCATGAGGATTTCGCCACCATTCGCCGGGAGTTTATTATGCATCATTTTATGTACCGGGAGGACAGCATCTACGAGCTTAATCCGCCGGAGATGTGGGGAAGAATCCAGCCGTAATTCGCGTTAGCTCTAAAACCATTGGCACAGGATAAGGGGTATCGCGCTTCGCTTTCGCGGAGTTGTGAAATCCCCTCTTCTTACGCCATTTTTTTTGACCAACTAATTAGATGTTTATTTAATTTGATACATATAACATTAGATTTATTTACGAGCATAGGAAAGGGGAAAAAATACATCATGAAGTCCACTATCATCACTTTGCGGGAGGAAAAACGCTACCGCACTTTATTTACCGCAGGACTCGTCAACGGTATCGGCGACCGATTCAGCCAGGTAGCGGTTCTGGGACTGCTCTTATCGCTTACCGGATCTGGATTTGCAGTCGGGATTACATTTGCGATTCGTCTATTCCCGTTTCTGATCTTCGGTCCGCTCGGAGGGATGATTGCTGATCGTTTTTCCAAAAAATCGATCATGATATTTACAGATCTCATCCGCATTTTCTTTGCCTTAGTTCCACTGCTGGTCCGAACGCCTGCCGACATCTGGATGATTTACGTCAGCTCATTTTTCATGTCCGCTGGCGAAGCCTTCTATGCACCAGCCCGTATGTCCGTCATCCCCAGACTGGTGAAAAACGAAAACTTGCTGGCGGTGAATAGCCTTGAGCAGGCAAAGGTCGGGTTTGTACTCATTGGGGGGTCTGTCACCGGAGGGATTGTCTCAGCTGTCATCGGCGGTCAAGTATCCTTTGTTCTCAACGCCTTGTCCTTTCTGGTTTCCGCGCTGCTGTTAATGCGGCTTCATCTTCATGGAGAGCTTCCATATGAAGATGTTCCCGAGGCAGCAAACACGAGACCCCAAGAGATCGAAACCTCGGGTTCGGGTAAGGAGGCCGCGAAGAACAAGGGGGAATCGACAGCCCCTCTTTTCCGCGACACACTGCAGCAATTTCGTGAGGTTCTTACCGGATCGCTATTTCTGCGCATGATGGTCGTTGTATTCGCTGTTTGGCCGATTGGAGATGGCATTTTTAACATCTTGATTAGCGTCTATGCAGCCCAAGTATTTCATATGGGGGATCTTGGGATTGGCATGCTGTACGGGGCCTTAGGTGTTGGCATGATAGCCGGCTCGGGGTGGAGCGGCAGGATGTCCCGGCACTTAAAGACGGCAGCGGTCCTGGCGCTGTTGCTAGAAGGATGCTTGCAAGCTGTAATCAGCCAAAGCCCTTCCTTTATACTGCTCATATTGCTGCTGATGGTATCGTCCACCTGCACCAGCATCGGAAATGCCTGTAACGAAACGGTACTGATGACCATCGTTCCCACGCCGCTTCAAGGCCGTTTTTTCGGTATGCTGGCCACTTTGCAAAATACGGTGATCGGCATCTCGATGTTCGTATCCGGTTTTCTGCTGGAACTGATATCACCAAGAACTTTAGGGCTTACTGGCGGTATCCTGTTCACCCTAATCGGCCTTAGCGTGACTTTGCTGATGTTCCGGTTTCGCCGACAAGGCAAAGGAGATTTGCTCGAGGAATAGGTAAGACGAGAAAAATAATTAAAGGTCGTTTTAATCATTATGAATTGATTGGCCGTTAATCTATGTGAAAGGAGTAAAACAGTGCGAGACGAAGAACTAATCCAACAAATCAAGCGTGGACATACCGAATATGCAAATGAACTAATTGAGCACCACTATTCATCCATTCTGCGATACTGCACATGGCATTGTTCTGACCCGGAGCGAGCCGAAGATTTGACCCAAGAAACTTTTTTGCGCGCATTCCGCGATTTTAGCCAATATGCAGATCAAGGCAAATTTCGAGCCTATTTATATACGATTGCTTATCATCTTTGTGTTGATGAATCGCGAAAACCAAGGTTCTATCCACTTGATGAAGATGTAGGCGATTCTAAGGATCAATTTTCAGAAATTGAAAATGAGGATGAAATAAACAGTTTATTAAAGCGACTATCCCCGCCACAGCGTGAGGCCATCATACTGAGGTTTGCTGAACAACAGAGCTTTCGAGAGATTTCTAAAATAACAGGAATCCCTATACGTACAACTCAAAGTAGGGTGAGACTTGCTTTGGCAATTATGAGAAAGGAGAAACCATGAACCAACAAGAACTCAGAAAAGCTCTTAGTAAAGGACCTGCTCCCAAGCGGCTGCTCGAAACGCAGCAAATGTGCATAGCTCTTCTAAATGAGCAAAAAGCAGATCTCACAGAGGAACGTACAGGCTTTTGGACTTTTTTAGCGGATGTTTTTCGCCATATCGATCTTCGCCTTTGGGGAATGCAGATATTAATCCTGATATTTGTATGCGCAGGTGTTCTATCCGTTCCCAATGTCCCTAATGCCATTCCTCTTTTTACTCCCTTGTTTATTTTAGCCAGTATACCATCACTATTTCGAAATCAGATCTATGGCATGTGTGAAATAGAGGCTGCGACAAGGGCTTCTAGCGCGCAAATCATCTTGGCAAAGCTGGTGTTAGTCGGTGCCGTGAATTTGGTTTCTTTGTCAATTACCTTAGCACTGGCTGCTGTGGAAACGAATTTTTCTGCCAATATGGCGCAATTGATACTATATGCCGTTGTCCCATTTTTGGCATGTATGACAGTTACACTTGGGTGTATCCGAAAGTGCAAACGAAATGCACTGCAAATCAGCATCATCGTGTGTTTAGGTACGAGTATATTTGCAGGCTGCTTGGCTCATTGGGTGCCTAGAATGTATGAATTATCGGCGCTTGGGCTATGGATTGTCGCTTTTATTACATTTTCTTGCTTTTTTGTGAGGGAAATATATCTCCTGATTGAAATTAGAAAGGACGGAAAAATATATGGAACTATCGCTTGATCGATTGACGAAACAATTCGGCCCTAAGATTGCTGTTGACTGTATAAATGCCAGCCTGTCACCAGGAGTTTACGGATTGTTAGGAGCCAATGGAGCGGGCAAAACCACTCTAATGCGGATGATATGCTCAATACTGGATCCGACATCCGGCGAAATCCTGCTTAACGGACAAAATATTGCGGATATGGGGCCTGACTATCGAAATGTTCTAGGATATTTACCGCAGGATTTTGGCTATTATCCAGACTATACCGCGCAAGAGTTTTTAATGTATATCGCGGCACTAAAAGGCATTCCTCGCCAAGTAGCAATGAAGCGTTCAAGTGAACTTTTAGGTACAGTTGATTTGAGCAGCGTGTCAGGAAAGAAAATCAAAACGTTCTCAGGCGGGATGCGTCAGCGGCTTGGAATCGCGCAGGCCTTATTGAATAATCCCAAGGTATTGGTTCTCGATGAACCGACGGCCGGACTTGATCCCAAGGAACGTGTTCGTTTCCGTAATTTACTCTCTGACTTTGCCAACGACAGGATTGTTCTCCTGTCCACACATATCGTATCGGATATCGAAGCAATTGCAGATCAGGTTTTTCTTATGAAGAAGGGGACATTTGTACTGCGGGGCACGATCCCGCAACTTGTTCAGGAGGTAGCCGGGAAGGTATGGGAATTGACGGTAGCTGCACAGGATGCGAGAAAATGGGAAGAAACAGCCACTGTCGCGAATCTGCGGCATATCAAAAATCAGGTCACCCTTCGTATCATATCCGCTTCACAGCCAGCACCCGAAGCAATTCCTTGTGAGGCTTCTTTAGAGGATTTATACCTGTACTATTTTCCAACAGAGGAAGGAGCTAAATAAAGATGGAATTGTTTTTGTTAGAACATAAGAAGCTTTGGAAACGAAAAAGTGTTAAAATTTGTGTTCTACTTTGCTTTCTATATGTCGTTGTATTTGGAAATGTCCTGTCTTACCAATGGTTTCAGTTTGGAACAGCAGATGACTATTCAAGCGCATTTGGTAACAACTTTGATGGCTATTCCAATATTCGCAGCAAACAAGCATATGCCAATGGGTGGCGTGGCCCCCTGACAGACAAGACGTTGCAACAGATGGTAAGAGATTATCAGAAAAAATCTAAAACCGATCAGATAGCGGATTATGAAATGACCGACTGGCTTACGCTGAATACATGGGTCGAAACTTTGTGGCCTGAATTGGAAAAGTCAGATAGTCCTTATCTTATGATTAAATATGTTGATCCAGACAAACTTACAGGCTTTTATGAGCGCAGGCAACAGGCGATGGGTGCGTTTTTGGAACTGAATGGACAAACCGGAGAAGAAAAAAAGTATTTCCTGAATATGAACTCTAAGGGACAAACACCTTTTGGCTATGATTGGGTTGAGGGGTGGTCAGCGGTAGTTGCCAATTCTGTGAGCAGCATCGGTAAGGTAATGGCTTTGTTTCTTGCTATTGCTTTGTCACCTATGTTTTCCGGTGAATGGCACAATAACACAAAATCGCTGATTACTACAACCAGAAACGGCTGGCAGCAGATAGCTTTGGCGAAAATTGGCGTGGGATTTGCATTTGCACTGGAATTATTTGCTTTGATCGCCGTGGGAGCAATTGGTGCGCAACTTTTGTTTTTAGGCACTCGTGGTTGGGATATGCCGATACAATGTATCAAATTGCTTGCAACTGCGCCTATGAATATGTTACAGGCAGAAGTATACGAGTACGCTTATGTTTTGCTGGCATCCCTTGGATTTACCGGAATCATACTACTGCTTTCCACTCTGGTGAAAAGTAATTTTGCCTCGTTGCTGGCAAGTTTGGCTGTAGTATATGTCCCGATGGCAATAGCTCAGTTTATTCCTTATTGGGCGCAGAAACTGCTTGATTTACTTCCCTTTGTTGGGGATCCAACAGATATATTCCGCACAACTGCATATCATCTGTTCGGGAAAATAGTGTGGTCCCCGTATTTACTTGTGATTGTTCCTGTGTGTTTGGGTTTGTTGTGCACACCCTTTTCTATGAATCGTTGGTCTCGTAGAATGAAAGCATAGCTACGAGTTAGTATCCGCGCAGGGCTGAATATTACGCCTCGTGGCCGACTAAATAAATGTAATTAGTGCAGCTATTCCTAGATAAAATGTTGATTTTTGTACTTTAGCTGTAAAATGTGCATCTAAATTGGGCCACTTTGTACTGGCAGGGTTATTTCATACCTTTTAGATGCACTTTTTACATTTAAATGCTCAGTATTTCTAATAAGGCGTTGTTTAACTGTACTAAATACATTTAGTGCTCCCAGGCCGCGTGTACCGGTAGTTTTTCTTGTGGTATAAGGGAGAAGACGCTTCGCTGTCCACACTTTCTGATTTTAAAAAAGTACCGAGAGGAGAATGAACCTCTCCGGTACTTTTATTGCTGTGCTTTACCGAATCCGTAGCTGTTCCTCCAGGCAATATTTCTGCAGAGCCAGCTTGACGCCCTCTTCGTTATTGGACGCCGTAACGGCATCCGCTGCGGCTTTGACCTCCTCCGGCGAATTTTCCATCGCCACGCCAAGTCCAGCAAACGTCAGCATAGTTAGATCATTATAATAATTGCCGATAGCCATGACGTTTTCGGCCGGAATTCCACGCTTCTCGGCCAGTTTCTGCAGAGCCGAACCCTTGGATGCGTCCTTATGCATCAGATCGATGAATAAATCCCCGCTGCGGAGCATGTTGAAGGCCTGTGGCCACTCGCTCCAGTCTGCGTAGACCCGCTCAATCTGCTCTGGCATTCCGGCAATCGTAAATTTGACGATCGGTTCATTAAACTCAGCCCAGCTCGGCAAATCGTGCGGTTCCATCAGAAACTTATGGTACATATCAAGCGCTTCCTGATTCAGCCCAGCCGCATTTTCCACATATAAGCCGAACGTGGTGTTAACATCGAAGTGAACTTTATTGTTGCGGCAATACTCCATATATGGCTCAAGCCCATGAGGGTTTAGGGCAAATTCATAAATGATCTCTTCAGTCCGTACGTTTACCGTAGCCGCACCATTATGCGTGATTACATAGCCACCGAGTCCGATTTGGCGCATAAAAGGAATTGAGCTAACCGGAGCTCGCCCCGTACATAGAACAAACTCAGTTCCTTGTTCGGCGATCATCCGAATCGTCTCAATCGTCCCCTGTGACAACTCGTGGTCATCATTGAGTAGTGTTCCATCTACATCCAAAGCAATCAGTTTGTATTTCATCTCCAATTCCTCCTTCTCGGCCTATCTATTTATATATATTATTTCTTATATGTTTTTAGGGAGGTTAGCTCAGACTCGGTTAGTTCCCGGAAAGAACCGAGCGGCAACTGCTCATCAAGGACAAGCGGTCCCATGGATACGCGTTTTAAGTAAATCACCTTGGAGTCCACGGCTTCGAACATCCGCTTCACCTGGTGGAATTTCCCTTCCGAAATCGTTAGTCTGATCTTAGACAAATTGGTGCCGTCCTCAGATGTGCTTCGTTCCAGAACCTCCAGCTCAGCCGGAAGGGTTACATAACCATCATCAAGTTCTACGCCCTGCTTAAACCGCACTGCCTCTACCTCTCCAACATGGCCTATCACGGTCGCCTCATAGGTTTTAGGCACATGCTTACGCGGCGATAGAAGGTCATGAGATAGCCCGCCGTCATTCGTCAGCAGCAATAATCCTTCCGTGTCCTTATCGAGACGACCTACCGGAAACGGGGCGAAAACGCGGTACTCTGGCGGCAGCAAATCGAGTACCGTCCGCTCACGTACATCCTCTGTCGCCGAAATGACGCCCTGCGGTTTATGCATCATGACATATATAAACTCCCGGTAAACGACCGGCTCCCCATCCAACTCGATGGTATTTTCGTAAGGGTCACATTGTACGCCACTGTCTTTAACCACAGCTCCGTTCAGCGTAACTCGCCCCTGCTTAACGATCTTTTTGATCTCTGTGCGGGTGCCATAGCCGAGGTGGCCTAATATTTTATCCAGCCGCAGCTTTTTTCTGTTATCACTCATCCGTTTATGTCCACCTCCAGCCGGCAGGATATTCATTCTTAAGCAAACCATCTAACCATTTTCCCCAGCCGAGAGAGTAACCGTCTACAGTAATCAATACGTACCCTTTCGGATCTGCTCCATCCAAGCATCGAATACGTGACGGCTCAGCCGCAAGGGTTTCCCCTTTTAAGTAACGAACGGCCTCTCCATCCTCCACCGTCAAATCCAACACTCGGACAACTTCACCAGCTGTAAGCGCCGTAGCCAGCGGGTGACCAGGCATAAATCGTCCGTTCTTGACGGTTCCTACATACCAACCAGGACGAACGACCTTCAACCCGTCAAGCTGATCTTTCGACAACGGCGACAAATAGATATGGCCGCCAAACATAATCGGCTCTCCCGGCAGCTTGGCTCGCAGATTTGCCTCGGCAAACGTCTCCCAAGCTTTCAACTGTTCCCGTTCACCGCTTTGCTTGTGATCTCCTACAGGCGCTTTCCGCAACCGTTTAGGTGATTTTGACTTCATATCATCACGTTGGTTCCGCTTAGTCTCCGAGGAGATTATACCATATTTTTCCTCGTCTGTTTGTTGGCCGTCCTTTTTCCGCTCCAGTACAGCAAAAAAGTGGCCTTCTCCTTCAACCTTATGTGGCCAAAGTCTACCGCATCCCTCAGTCTGTGACGCTATATCAGCAGGGAACTCTGGGCCTTCTCCCTTACGATAGAGCCAGTCCAGCCAATCCGGGCGTCCAGGTGAAATACCGGTTTCCCTTGTCATAGGAATTATTTCAAATTGCCTATGGTCGCTAAGAAATTCAGCGATCATGGCCTCGTCTTCCTCCGGCGCAAACGTACAGGTCGAGTACACGATCCGTCCGCCAGGCGCGAGCAAATCGGCCGCGATTTGCAAAATATCCCGCTGCATCACCGTGCATTTGGCGATCGAATGGCGCTCCCATTGGCGGGCCATATCTTCGTCTTTTCGGAACATGCCTTCCCCGGAGCAAGGAGCATCAATCAGTATTTTGTTGAAAAAATGAGGAAAAGCCTGGGCAATCCGCTCCGGCGATTCGTTCAGTACGACCGCGTTTCGCACGCCATAAAGCTCAATATTTTTGGCTAGCGCCTTCGTCCGCTCTGAGCTTATATCGTTGGTGACCAGCAGCCCGGTTCCCTTCAGCTTTGCGGCGATTTGCGTCGATTTCCCTCCGGGAGCAGCACATAGATCAAGCACCCGGTCCTCTTCTGAAACCTCCAGCAGTTCTACCGGTGCCATGGCACTCGGCTCCTGAATATAATACAACCCGGCATGGTAAAAAGGATGTTTGCCGGGCTTGATTTGTTCGTCCACATAAAATCCAGTCTCGCACCAAGGAACCTGCTTTAATGAAAAAGGAGCCAGTTTTAGAAACGAGTCCATGGAAATTTTTAACGTGTTGACACGGATTCCCGCATATCTCGGGCTATCATAGGAAGCCAGAAAGTCATCATACTCACTTCCTAGCAGCTCTTGCATTCTTTTCAGAAAAACATTTGGTAATTGTACCGCCATTCCTCAATCCTTCCATTCTTCATGCTAATCTATACGGAACATTGTACCATATAGTCCTTCTTATGCGAAAAGGCAGGTTTGGCCTAACTGCATCAAAGAAAGGCCCGGTCCCAAAAAAAAGGAACGCCGGGCTTTCGTCCACTGCTATGTGTTTTTTAGTTTACGCTCATCATGCTTGGCGCCTCTCTGTGGGGCTAGCCGCATCGGTATATTGGGACGTATGTCAGCGGCTGCTCGTCTGGCAGCGCTTCTTAGTTCTGGATCGCGAATGATAATTGTAAGATCATAATAACTGAAAGGCCCTTCATCATACAGCTCCAACGCCTTGGCATATGAGGCCGCTTCCTCGCGGAGTTTTCCAAGGTCAATTCCAAGACTATCTGCCGGGTACGGGCCAAGCCGCTCAACAGCGGAAGTCAGCATCTTATGTGCCCCCGATGCATTGCCGTTTCTAAAATGAAACAGTCCGACAGCAACCTGCAATAAACCTTTATAGAGCGGGTCGCGATTCCGTTGAAGCCAGAGCTCCTCAAGCACTTCATGACACTCAAAAAAGTCCCGGTCCCGGTTAAAATAGACTAAATACGCCACATACAGCGGCTCATAGCTCATCCCCGGGCTCCTCCACCTTTTTATGCTGCTTGATCAGACCTTTCACCTCAGCCAGCAGTTCCTTCATTCCTTCCATGTTGCGTTCCTCCCAGAGCAGGTTGAACCGCTCCTGGGCGTCAATTGCCTCCGAAACAAGATGGTAGAAATATAGCTGATGAATAGCTGATAACAGGGTGGAAATGATGTTGGAGTCGTCCTCAAAGCTTTTCTGAGCCAACAAAATTTCCTGCCGGATGCTCGACATTTCATTATCCAACACAAATGCGGCTTCAGCTGCTTTCTTCAGACGTCTGCGCATTTCCTCCGGCAAGCTTTCCCGATATTTATAATTAAGCGAGTGCTCTATCGTGGCCCAAAAGTTCATCGCCAGCGTACGAATTTGTATTTCAGCCAAAACGATCTTTTGCCCCAACGCCGTTTGTACAGGGTACTCCACGATCATATGGAAGCTCCGATATCCGCTCTCTTTATAGTTCGTAATATAGTCCTTCTCGTAAAGAACTTTTAGGTCTTTGCGCATCCGAATGTACTCAGCCACCCGGCGAATATCTTCGACAAATTGACACATGATCCGGATCCCGGCAATGTCCTCAATTCCGGTCTCCAGATCGGCCATCGCCACATTTAATCGCTTCGCTTTGTCCAATATGCTGGATATTTTCTTGACCCGTCCGGTAACAAATTCGATCGGTGCATATTCCTCGCGTTTTTTCAGCTCGGAGCGCATCGTTTTGAATTTAACTTTTAACTCCTCAACCGCTTGTTCATATGGAAGCAAAAATGTTCCCCAATCTCTACTGTCCATTCCTCGTGCCTCCTGTCTTGTGTACCCGGCTTAACGATGATCCGCCCCGACGGCCTCGGAAATGTGAGTAAATCCGTCCCGTCGCAGCAATTCCCTCAGACCGCGATGCAAGGAGCGGTTAACTTCCGGGCCCTCATAAATCAGTGCCGTGTATATTTCTACTAAACTGGCACCTGCACGGATTTTTCCGTAGGCATCGGCAGCGGTAAATATTCCGCCCGAACCGATAATCGGAAGTTTTCCTCCCGTCTGGCGGTAAATGCGAGAAACAATCTCCGTAGATCTTGCCCCTAAAGGTTTACCGCTAAGTCCCCCGGTTTCTTTAGCATTCTTATGCTTGATCCCTTCCCGGGATATAGTCGTGTTGGTCGCAATGATACCGGAAACGCCGCTTTGCTCGATGGTATCAACCATAAATTCGAGCTCCATGTCGCTGACATCCGGTGCTATTTTCACCAGGACCGCCTTGGTAGAGCCGTAGCGCTGCGCCTGCGTACGCATTTCTTCCGTTACAGCTTTGAGCAATGAAGACAACTCGCTGCCATGCTGCAGGTTACGCAGGTCCGGTGTATTTGGTGAGCTGATGTTTACTACAAAGAAATCCGCATGCGGGTACAGCTCCGTAATGCATTTCTTATAATCCATGTACGCCTCTTCATTCGGCGTTACTTTATTCTTGCCGATATTAATGGCCACGGGAATAGTTCTCTCTTTAAGCTCGCCCAATCGCTTCGCCATTTCCTTCATGCCGTCATTGTTGAAGCCCATGCGATTAACCAGCGCTTCCTCAGAGGGCAGCCGGAACAATCTAGGGCTTTCATTCCCTGGTTGGCTGACCGGTGTCACCGTTCCAACCTCCATAAAGCCGAAACCGATGGCGGAAAAGCCCTGTACCGCTTCGGCATTTTTGTCAAGTCCGGCGGCGAGTCCTACCGGCGAGGGAAAATGAACTCCGAACAAATCCGTCGACAGCTCCGGAACTTCCGGCACACCGTACATGCCGCGCATGAACGGAATCGCACCGGGCACCTTGGACGCCATATGTAATCCGCCGATGACTAGATGATGAGCATTCTCCGGATCCATTTGAAAAAAAACAGGTTTACCCAAAAGGCGATACAACACGCTTCTCGTTCACTCCGTTCGATTATCTCTATGCATTTTTTCCATGCCATTATCAGTTTAGCTGTTTCTTCATGAAAAGAAAAGTTTAACCTAAAGGCTCGTGAAAACTGCAACAAGGTTATGGAATTTTAAAATGAAAGCCATTACAATATAAATATCAACACCTCGAAACTGGCTTATGAATTAGGAAAAGAGAGGGGAATGTAACCATGTCAGCCAAACGAATACCGCCTACGCTCCAACAAAAAAAGGACGAGGTCAACAAGAAAGCGCTTATTTGGGTAATTTCCATCGTTGCGGCGCTTATTATCGTGACAACCGTCCTCATTATTGTTGCACAGCAATCCTAATCCAGCCAATGATATGTACGATGGGGATTTGTCTGCTCCTCGCGGTGTCCCAGTGTGAATCGCTCTTTCGGGACGCTCTCCAGAGTAGGTAAAATCCCCTTTCCTATCGTTACTTTCGTTCCCTTCGGCACTAGATCAAACAGCTCCTCGACATCCTTTTTCCCCATTCGAACACAGCCCTTGGATTCATCTTTTCCGATGCTGTCCGGCTCATTCGTACCATGAATCGCATAGTTCGTATCCGATAGCTGCATACCCCGGCTGCCAAATTCTCCATTATCTTTACCGTTTGGATTCATAACCTTATCTGTAATTGAAAAATGGCCTTCCGGCGTCTGATCGCCGCCAAGTCCTACTGGATAACTTCTTACGATGATATTGCCGCTGACGACCGCGAGACGGTGTGCTTTTTTATCTACGATAATTTCAAACGGCTCGGTAAAGTATGGCTGCTCTCCAGGCGGAAATCCGCCTTTATCCGCAGACAAAGTTTCAGATTTGGGGCTATCTCCCGAATGACTGGCGTTCTTAAGATGCTCTAACATCGGGTCAAACGATTGCTTAAGGACTTTGCTACTCCCGGCTAACCAATTGCTCGGAAATGCACCGGTCAGGTCCTTCAGGCTTGAAGGCCAGTCTCCTTTTGTTTGCTTGTATTGCAATATTGCTGAGGACAGTACACCGAACGATTCCTGTCTTATGATCCATTTGCTCCCCTTGGATTGAAGCTTGGAAACATCTGGCGGCTTACAACGACACCCGGCTGAATCGTAGGACTGGATTGTCACCCGCCCGTCCCCCGGGCTTTGCGTCAGTCCGTATACAACCGGCATATCGTCCGACCAAATGAGCCAGTTACCTGAACGAGCCATGCCGAGTACGGCAGTATTCTGGATCTTTCTCCCCGCTTGACTTTCCAGCTCCAGCAGCCCACTAAAAGCCTCACCTTGCGGATTCACTTGGCCGAAATAACCCTTAGCCGTGAATACCGGCCCTTCTAACGGTACAGTAGGCGCTGCCTGGTTCACAGTATCGTCGTCCGTTCCTGCAGGCGCTCCGCCATCGTCTATGCTCTGATCGGCGGCATCCCCTGCCAATAGGGGGTCAGTCAGTTCATCGCCAGGCGCGTGAGCCGAAGGAATCCACATCATAAGTAAAATTGCGAGCACTACTCCAATCTTACGCAGCAGACGACCCCGATTTTCCCGGCGCTTCGTCTCCTGGAGCAGCCCATCTTTATAGCCCATCCACAAATCCTCTGGAATTTTACTGGATTCAAAGTTTTCATAGACGCTTCCAGCCTGAATGTAGCAATATCGAGCCTTTCCTTCTTGTCCGCTCGTTTCATATTCCTTACCCAGCAGATACCAGGCCATTTTATTATTAGGGTGGTTCTCTACATATTTTTTTAGATAAGCCGAATTGGCCATCGAAATCCCCCGTTCAGGATCTATAACAATAATTCATTTATCTACTATATCGGTAATTAATTGTCCCAAACTAACCCAAATCGGCAAAAATGAACGTTTTTGCGACTTAATACCTAAATTTCTGGACATGTTCAGGGCCATTTTGGTCACTCCCATTTAGGTTCATGCCTCTCGCAGCATCGAGCACTAAATGTATTTTGTACATTTATTTCTGGGTGAATTACGGATTCCTGGATTTTAATTGCAAAAAGTGCATCTAAATGGGGTCAATTTGTAATGGCCGGGTTATTTTTCCTTTTTAGCTGCACTTTTTGCATTTAAATACTCAATTCTTCCAATAAGGCGATATTTAACTGCACAAAATACATTTAGAAGTATGCGAGGAACAGTAACTTCTACGGGAAATCATATGTTCAACGATAAATCATAAGTTCTACGTCGAGTACATCTTACCGGTACCCCATTTTTCACTCGTTGATCTGCAAGTTGTTGATTGCCTACAAGGACTAATTTCGAGGAGTAAGTTAAAAACGCGAGACTTCGGAAGCTGCAAAGTGCAGCCCCGTTCTCGCGTTTTAACATTTACACTAAGTTGTCCTAGTAGATGAATCAATCCCGGCTTGCCAATTTGGCCAAGAGCCGCAATATTTCGAGGTACAGCCAGACGAGCGTAACCATCAGTCCAAACGCGCCGTACCACTCCATATACTTGGGAGCACCCTGCTGTGCGCCGTTCTCAATAAAATCGAAATCAAGCACCAGGTTGAGCGCTGCAATGATGACGATGACGAGCGAAATTCCGACGCCAATCCAGCTGTTGCTATGTAAATAAGGAATGGTGACACCGAATAACCGCAGGATAAAGCTTAGCAAGTAAACAAGGGCAACACCGCCGGTGGCGGCAAATACACCCAGCTTGAAGTTTTCCGTCGCACGGATCAGTCTCGTTTTGTAGGCAACCAATAATGCAAAGAACACACCCATCGTCAGTAAAGCGGCCTGCATAACAATTCCGTTATACAGCGTTTCATATTGCGCCGAAATCGCCCCTAGAAACATTCCCTCTCCAATCGCATAAATCGGAACAAGATAAGGTGAAGCCGTAGGGACAAAGCTGATGATCAGCCCTAGAGCAAATGCTATGACTGCCCCTCCAACAGCCAATGGCATAGCATTATACCCGTCAAAATACAGCATCCACATACTGAATGCGCTGCCCAGAAGGATCACAAGCGTAATGAACGACTTGTTAACCGTTCCCTCAATGGTCATGGCATTCATTCCGTCGAACTGTCTCGATCTGTCAAATGTGTTCTCTCGTAAAGTAGGATTTCCACTGCGTCCTATCAAGAAAAAATCACCTCATTCATGAATTTGTTTTCATAATATCATATTTTATCCAATAAATATGCCCTTCATCGCAAAAAAACAACCCCCATCACAAATGATGAGGGTTGTTTAGTATTACAAATTCCAAATCTTTCTTAACCTTCTTTATTGAACGGTGCGTCCGCAACCTTAATCGAATCGGTAGGGCAGCCATCACAAGCGTCCTGAAGGTCATCATGCAGGTCATCTGGAATTTCCGTTACGCCACGGTTGGCGTCATCACCATAAATAACTTCAGCCAAACCTTCGTCGTCGTAATCGTAAATATCCGGTGCTGTAGCGCCACATGCGCCACATGCGATGCAAGTATCTTTTTCAACCCAAGTATATTTCGCCATCTTCTATCTGCCTCCTGAATAAACGGTACAAGTCCGGTGCTATGTTATCACCATGACCAATATAATACAAACAGTGAGCAATTTCAATTCAATTTCCGGAACATTCCTATCGTAAATTAGGATCATTCCCCTGGTTATCCCGTAGAAAATCCTTTTGCAGAGATGTCCCACGAATTTTATAGTTTCGGATCAAGGCGGACGGATCGTCGGTTAGCATCCCTGCTGTCAGTATTGCATCCTCGCCGAATTTATCCCGCAGCATGTCCATGGTGCGAGTTAGCGACTCCTTCTTCGGCTGCTGCTCATAGTCAAACAAATCGAGCTGGAGAGCGGACTCCTCTTTGGGAACTAGGTTTTGCAGCGTGATACCGAGAAGTCGAACCGGCTTATCCTCGCTCCAGTGACGGCGATACAGCTCACAGGCTATATGGTAGATTTCCTCTGCTTGTTCTGTGACTGTCTCTAAACTTTGAGAGCGAGTGATCGTTTTCATATCCGGTGTACGAATTGTAATCTGAATTGTCTGAGCCATCAACCGCTGTCTTCTGAGCCTTCTTGCTACCTGATCCGCCAAATTAAGCATCACCCGCTGTACATCATCCAAACGGCTAATGTCCCTTGGTAGAGTTGTCGTATGGCCGACCGATTTGTTTTTTTCATGTTCTTCATTCACAGGGGAATCATCGATCCCATTGGCCGCCCTTTTCATCCAAGCTCCCGCCACCCCAAAACGTTCGATCAGCATTCGCTCATCGGCTGCAGCGAGTTGGCCAATCGTATATATGTGCAGTCGCTTAAGCTTCTCTGCGGTTTTCCGCCCGATGCCAAACAGCTCAGCACAAGGTTTATCCCAAAGCAGAGTAGGAACATCTCGAATTCTTAATACCGTGATCCCATTCGGCTTTTTCATATCCGAAGCCATTTTGGCCAGCAGCTTATTGGGAGCGACTCCAACTGAACAAGGAAGCCCTAGCTCATTTTTGATTCGCTGCTGAATTTCGTTCGCGATTTCCAGCGGTGTACCAAACTGCTTGGAACCAGTAATATCCAAATAACATTCGTCGATGGAGACAGCCTGCAGCAGCGGTGTATACTCATAAGCGATATCCATGAACGCGCGCGAATATTTGCGGTATAAATGAAAATCCGGCTGAATTACAATGAGGCTGGGGCACTTTTTTAACCCCTGACTCACGGTCATGCCCGTCGATATTCCCATTTTGCGCGCCGTATAGGAGCAGGTCACAATGACGCCCTTGCGAAGTTCCACGCTTCCGGCAACCGCCGTGGGACGGTTTTTGTATTTCTCCGGTTCTTCCGCTTCATGTACAGAACAATAGAAGGCATTCATATCAACATGAAGAATTACCCTGCCCCGAGCCGGATAATAATCAGCGGTATTTCTCACGTGCTTCCCCTCATTTATCATTCGTCACTTTCCACTTCAGCATACCTTTCCCAAGAAAACGGGTCAATATCAGTCCCTTAAATTCGCAAAAAGCGTGTTACATTTAAAAAACTGATGCTATAATAAGAAATTAAAAAACAGTGATCTTGTTACAGGACAACCAAAGGGGGACACTTCCAACATGTCAAAGGCCATTTCTATCTTCGACACCACATTGCGCGACGGCACTCAAAGCGAAGGCATCAGCCTGTCTGCGGACGACAAGTTGAAGATCGCACGGAAGCTGGATCAGCTTGGTGTCCATTATATTGAAGGCGGCATCCCGGGAAGCAACGGTAAAGATATCGAGTTTTTCAAACGGGTAAAAGAGCTTCAGCTTCAGGCCAAAATAGTAGCTTTCGGCAGCACGCGCCGAAAAGACAGCATCGCCGAGCATGACGATAACCTTAAACGGATGGTTGAAGCCGGTGTACCAGCGGCAACGCTTGTCGGAAAGTCTTGGGATTTTCATGTCCACACCGCACTCCAGACGACGCTAGAGGAAAATTTGGCCATGATTTATGACTCCATTGCATACTTGAAACGTCAAGGGCTTGAAGTTATTTTCGATGCCGAGCACTTCTTCGATGGCTACAAAAACAACCCGGACTACGCTGTTGCAGTGATGCGGAAAGCGGAGGAAGCCGGCGCCGATTGGCTGGTCATGTGCGATACCAATGGCGGATCGATGTCGCATGAAGTGTATGATATCGTAAGTGTACTTGCCGGTACTATCACCCACTCACGTCTCGGCATTCATACTCACAATGACTGCGAGCTGGCGGTCGCTAACTCGATCAGTGCGGTTCGCGCCGGTGCTGAACAAATTCAAGGAACGATGAATGGATATGGAGAGCGGTGCGGAAATGCTAACCTATGCTCTATCATTCCAAATTTGCAGCTCAAGCTCGGTTACGACGTACTGGAAACCGATCGGCTTAAGCAACTAACAAATACGGCACGTTTCATTAGCGAAATTGCCAATGTGCATATGCCTGTCAATCAGCCATACGTAGGCTCAGCTGCCTTTGCGCATAAAGGTGGTATCCATGTTTCCGCCATTCTCCGCGATTCGCGGACGTATGAGCACATTGCTCCCGATACGGTCGGCAATCGTCAAAGAGTGCTTGTATCCGAGTTGGCCGGTCAAAGCAATATTGTGTCCAAGGCCCATGAAATGGGGATCGATTTCAATCCCGATAACGAAAACACCCGTGAGGTTATATCCAAAATCAAAGAGCTGGAGCACCAAGGCTATCAGTTTGAAGGCGCCGATGCGTCGCTCGAATTGCTGCTTCGCCAAGCTAACGGCGAGCTGAAGGAGCTTTTCGTTTTTGAATCCTTTAAGATGTTAGTCGAGAAAACTGCCGACAAACCGGTGGTTTCCGAAGCATTCGTCAAGCTGAACATCGACGGAGCAAGCATCTATACCGCTGCGGAAGGAAACGGTCCAGTTAACGCACTGGATAACGCGCTCCGTAAAGCACTGATTACGTATTTCCCGGGACTTAAGGACATGCATTTGTCCGACTATAAAGTCCGCGTATTGGACGACAAAGACGCGACAGCTTCGAAGGTCCGCGTTCTGATTGAATCTCAAAACATCGAAAATTCCTGGAACACGGTAGGCGTATCGAGCAACGTCATCGAGGCCAGCTGGGAAGCCTTAGTCGACAGTATCCGTTACGCTTTAATCGGTCAAACAAAACGCGATGACTATGAAGAGATTCCTTCAGCAGGCTGGGGTCTCGTTAATCACTAATCCACCAAACTAAAAAGCGCGAGTGCAGGGCTTTGAGGCCACTGTATCTCGCGCTTTTTCCGGTTAATCGCCTGTCATTATCATGGGTTAAGTAGTTTTTCAATTTTCCCTTGCAGATCTTCAGGAGAAATTAACCCAATAACAACATCACGTATAACCCCATCTTTATCAATTAGGATATTGGTTGGGAATGCGATGCCATTATACATGCGGTATACCTTCTCTTTTTCGTCAAGCAGAACAGGAAAAGTAAAACCGTACTCCTTCACGAATTTTTTCACATCATCCAGCTTGTCATAAAACGTAACATTGACCCCATATACATCTAAAGAATCCTTGTACTTTTCTGCAATATTAACCAGCTCGGGGGCTTCCTCTCGACAAGGGTCACACCAGGAAGCCCAAAAATTAAGCAGTAGCGCTTTGTCCCTTTTTCCTCCAACAGCATATTGCTTTCCATCCAATCCTGAAAGCTTAAACGCTGGAGACGATGTACCCGGTTTTAGCGCTCCTTCGGCAGCTAAGGCCGTTATAGATTTTTGTTCCTCGCTAGTCTCAGACTTGGAGTTACCGCTGCCTTCAAAAAGTGCCGAGATTTTTTTTTGCCCGTCCTGATCCAACAAAGCAATCACAAATAAGAGGAACAAGGCAATTAATATCAAACCGTTTCTCTTCATCCCGTTCGTCCTTTATTAGTTGATTGGGTAAATAGAATATACTAAGATTATTGTACCCTTTATCCAGAAATTGTTACATACTTCCTTACAATGTATAAGAAGAATCCTTAATAAACATGGACGGAGCAATTTTATGAAATTAACGAATGAGAACGTTGCCTTCTCAAGTGTGATCGGGTGTATGTCAAACCCGGCCCTTCATACTGCTCTTTGGGAAGACAGTCTGCGGCGGAGTCCCGAGGAGGCTTGTGGCCTGTTGTTTGGGATGGTAGAAAAGAACAAAATCATTCTCGAACGCTACCTGCCAGTTATGAATACAGCTGCGGACCCTCGAAGAGCGTTTGAGCTTACACCCAAGGCGTGGGTGAGCAGTTGCTTCAATCCGAAGCTTATCGGAATATATCATTCCCACCCCACCGCCCCGCCCGAGCCTTCGTCCGAGGACCTGCACCAGCTTCCCTTATTTGCTAAGGAAATTGCTATTTATCTCATCGGTTCCTTGACGCAAGCAAAGAAGCCGCCGGGCGAGCAAGGCGACTTCTTGATTAATGCATATGCGGTTACGCTATCAGCCAACTCTGATTATATGCTTCGGAAAATCCCGTTCATTTAGATCTAAGTATAACGACATTCAAGAAAACGCTGGCTTAGGTTTTACTTAGATAGTTGTATAAGTCCCCCAGTGTAATGACCCCTCGGTCTTTCAGGCTGGAAATAAGCCTGGTCCATAGGCAAGCTGTCATCTTAGCATCCTCTAATGCATGGTGTCGCCGAGTAATCGGTATTTCAAACTCTGCCAGCCACTCGTCCAAACCAGAAAATTTCTTGTCCGGGTCGAGCTTGCGTGCAATCATCATCGTATCAAGTACGCGGTGTCCAAGATGGGCCTTAGTCGTTTTCCATAGCGCAACATCCAGAAAAGCCTTGTCATGTGCGCTGCCATGCGCCACAAGTACCCGATCATCGACAAAGGACATAAATTCGCGGAGTGCTTCCAATAAAGGCGGTGCATCCTCCACCATTTCTTGAGTAATGCCCGTTAGCTCCACTATTCGCTCCGGAATCGAACAAGCCGGTTTGGCGAGCGAGTAATACGACTCGTTACTGACGGCCTCCCCCTCCACCTTGACGGCTCCAAAGGACAAAATTTCATCACCATAATGGTAATGAAATCCTGTCGTCTCCAAGTCAAAAACTGCAATTTTTAATTCGGTTAAGGGAACATGCAGCGTCTCAGGTCGACGCTGTCCTTTCGTCAATGAGCGAACGAAGGCAATTTGCTGGGCGCTAGGTGCTCCAAGCATGGAAGCAATCCGAGGCCCTCCGCCTTTAAGGGCATCCCAAAAACCGCCGTTTCCTTTCATTGGTTCTTTCATAGCCATTTCCTTTCCGCATACCGGTGTTGTCTTTGCAGCATCCGGTACATCAGCCTAACCGTACTGAGAGACTCCCGCAGCTCGCGCCTGATTTCTTTTTGTTTCATCACGGCTTGAGGCAAATAGTGAGAACTCGACAGCATACCGTCTTCGTTTTCAGGAGGGGTAAGCGACCTTAATTTCACCGCGGTATCAAAAGCTCGCCGATACGATTCCAACCAACGGGAAGGAACGGCTTCAAGCTCATACAACTGTGAAATCCTCTCCCAAGTAGACGAAGATTTAATTCCGTACTGCAACGCCAAGTAACGTACTGCATTTACAATAGGAATATATAGGCCGTATTTTACATCAAATTCTCCGGCATGCTCGCCGGTTTGCTCCGTAATAACCTGCCCCAAAATGTTCAGAGCGGCCTTGTGGCGAATCGTATTTCGCAAAATGGCTGCTGTAAGATCAGGATCGCTCCCCTGCTCCATCACCCTGGTGATGACCTCTCGCAAACCGCCAGATAAGGCGGGATCACCACCGATGTGGCGCATATCTGAAGCAATCATTAAATAACGGACCTGTTCCCAGCCTAGCAATTCCCGCCATTGCATGAACTGCCTTTCAAACCCCATGATGCTACTCCGCCATAAAGGATTTGAAAGCATAACATTGCCTGGGCAAGGCGGGTATCCCGCATGCTCAAGAATTTGCGTGAGCTTCCTGCTAAACACCTCAAAATAGGCATTTACTTTGGCTTCATCGCCTTCTCCAACAACAAGCCCGTTATCCTGATCACTCCACAGCGTTTGTTCCGATCGTCCCGCACTTCCGAATGCAATAAACGCATAAGCCGTGGGAGGAGGGCCGAAGCCCTCTTGTTCCATAGTCTCCTCACATAATTTACAAGCTTGTGACATCACTGCGTCGTGCATTTCACCAACTTTGTTGTTCCAAGTCTCAATGGGCACCGAAGGCATCTGACGATACAGCTCATTTTGCTCCTCGATTCTGGCCGACCTGAGCAACCCGGGAGAAGATGCCGACCGGATCGCTTGCAAGTTGGCCTTGTTGATGGCCGTTTCGTGACTCATGGCACTTCCTCCCTTTCTGGGCCCGGATTGTCTAATCTCCAAGATGAGAATGATCTGATAACATCATATTAAAGAAAACCGTTTCAGAGTACTTCTGATTTTACAATCCCGCGGATTCCCCAGCAGGTTTTCCGGCTTCCCCTGCAGAAGTGCTGCGGTTCAGCAAGTTCATTTGTTCCGGATACCCGTAAGTTCCATGTTCACTCATATCAAGGCCCATCATTTCTTCCTCTTCAGTTACGCGAAGCCCCATCAACCATTTCATACCGCCCAGAATCAGGAAGGAAAGCACAAGTACAAATGCGAAGGTTCCGATAACCCCAAGAAGCTGAACTCCCAATTGTTCAAAACCCCCGCCGTAAAACAGCCCTGCTTTGCCAACTCCAGTTTTCTCGGCTAGTGCAGGAGTTGCAAACAACCCTGTCGAGATAGCGCCCCAAATCCCTGCAATCCCATGAACAGAGAAGGCATAAATCGGATCATCCATACCGGCACGTTCAAACCATCTTGGAGTGAAGAATGTTAGAATACCTGCGATTGCCCCGATTACAATGGAGGCCCATGCTTCAACGAAAGCGCAAGAACCAGTAATTGCTACCAATGCAGCCAATACTCCGTTCAGCATGCTTGGAATGTCCGATTTTCCCAGAACAGCCCAGGAGATAAGCAGAGCAGCTACAGCACCAGCGGCGGCAGCCAAGTTCGTTGTCATTAAGACATAACCGAAAAATCCATCGTTTAATGGAGTGAGTGCGCTACCTGGGTTAAACCCGAACCAGCCGATCCACAAAATAATAACCCCGAGAACCGTCAAAACTTGGTTATGACCTGGAATATTATTAGGTTTGCCATCTTTGTTGAATTTGCCAAGACGTGGCTTGAGCAAAATCGTAGCAACCAAGCCCGCTGTAGCCCCCGTTAGATGGACGACCGTTGATCCGGCGTAGTCCTGCATTCCCAATTTGCCGAGCCAGCCACCGCCCCATACCCAGTGAGCAATAATTGGATAAATAATAGCGATAAAGATCGTTCCGAAAATAATATACACGCTCAATTTAGCCCGTTCAGCCATCCCTCCGCATGCTATAGCCAGCGATACGGCGGCAAATGCCATTTGGAACAAGAACATCAGGTTTAGTGGTACGCCAACCTCCGAGAATACACTGAAGGATTTAATATCACCTTCTCCACCGAAGAAGAATCCTGTCGTTCCGAAGAAGCTGTTCCCGTCACCGAATCCAAAGCCGAAGCCAAACAACCACCAAACAATTACTGAAATGCCCAAGGTCAGTACCGTTTTACCGGCAACATGACCTGCGTTTTTCATACGTACTGTACCCGCTTCAAGAAGAGCAAAGCCGGCTTGCATGAAGAAGACTAGCATTGCAGCAACGAACACAAACAATGAATTCAAACCGATCTGTAAAACTTCGCCGGTTACTTCTCCATCCGCTGCAAAAGCTGATACCGGAAAAGCAAACACGGCTAACATTGTAAATAATCCGTAAAGCCATTTCTTTTTCATCTCCAACACTCCCCCAATGTTATGTTTCCTTACACAAAACAAATTATTAAAGTGATTATAAGACGTGAACGGCCTTATGACAATACTTTTTTCAAAAAAAGTACCCTTTTGTTTTATTTCATAACATATAATGTAATGTTTAATCACCTTTTCGCCTATAGTTACTAATAAAAGTAAAGTATGACGTTTGACTGTACACTTCCTGTTCAGTATCATATTGATTAATAAGAGATAATAAATAAATCATTGGTTAGGCGGGAGAGGTGATCATATTGGAGTAATTAAATTGTACCGGATCGGAGAGTTAGCAAAGGCCGCAAGTATCAGTGAGCGAACAATCGATTATTATACCAAGCTCGGTCTCATTTCCCCGGAGAAGAGAACAAACAAGAATTATCGGCTTTACAGCGCTGAAACCTTGCGCCGACTGGAACGTATTAATCAAATGAAACAGGAGAAATATACGCTGGAAGAGATTCGCGAGAAGCTGGAGCAGTGGAGTCAAGTCTCACACGAAGAACAAGTCACCCAGAAGCTGAGTTCGCTCGAAATCCACATGCAGCAGCTAGAGCGCGAAGTCAAAGAGCTGGAACCTCTAATCTCCAATTTGCAGCCAAATCAAGCCAAACGGGTATTTTCAAACCTTATGCCTCAAAGCCTGGCTTGTATGGAGGCGATTCGTATTTTGCTGAACCACGGCCCTTTTTCTTAATATGTAGCAATTTATTCTAATCCTCATTTTACAGCTTGATATTTTTTTACATGGAGGAATGATTGATGTATTCAGATGTGATGCTTATTCCGATTTTGTTGGCCTTTGCTCTCTCGCTTTGGGCGCAGTTTCGGGTAAAAGGTACGTTTAACAGATGGGCGACCGTTGCTAATATGTATGGATTAACGGGACATGATGCTGCAAGACGCATGCTTGACGCCAATGGATTGTATGATGTTCCGATTGAACCGGTGCGAGGCAGACTAACCGACCATTACGACCCGATTCATCGCGTGGTGCGATTGTCTGAACCGGTTTACTATGAGAGCTCAATTTCAGCGATAGCCGTTGCTTGTCATGAAGTAGGGCACGCTATTCAGCATAAAGAATCATATCCGATGCTTGTTCTCCGTCACCGGATGTTTCCAGTAGTTAACTTCGCTTCTGGGGTTGCGCCTTTTCTGCTCCTTGCCGGATTCATCTTTGGAGCATTTAACTTAATCGGCTTAGGTATTATTTTCTTCTCGGCTGCAGTTCTGTTCCAGCTTGTTACTCTTCCAGTCGAGTTCAACGCCAGTAACCGGGCACGGAGAATCATGCTTCAGCAAGGTTTTGTGACTCAGGAGGAATCAAGGGGCGTCGGCAAAGTGCTTAATGCCGCAGCTCTTACCTATGTAGCCGCTGCTTTAATTTCGTTGTTGGAATTGTTGCGCTACATTTTAATTTTTGTAAACAACCGCGATTAACTTCTGCAATGTAAACAAAGGCTGCACCTGTCTTTTTAGACTAGGTGCAGCCTTTGTTTTATCATACAACTCCATAGGGCAACCGCTTTCAAGAAAACGAAATTCACTGAGCCGGCAAAGTATCGACCTGCAATCCAAAATATTCGAGCAGGAACATCCTGAATGACTGCGCGACAAGCGGCAGCTTCTCGTCCGCACGATGGATCAATCCAATGGTACGTGTCACTTTTGGCTCAGAGATCCGAACCCGGCTTGGCTGAAGTGTAAAGCTTTGAAACAACGCCATTTCCGGAAGCAGGCTTACCCCCATTCCGGCAGCCACCAACCCGCGAATCGTATCCGTCTCCTCGCCCTCAAAGGCGAGTTTTGGCGTGAATCCGGCTTCCAGACAGGCATGCCATACAATCGGCCGCAGGGAATACCCTTTGCTGAACAGTATGAATTTTTCATCCTTCAGCTGATTAAGCCGAATGCTCTGCTCCCCTGCCAGCGGATGGCTCGGTGGCAAAATGGCTACCAAATCCTCCGTCAGCACGACATTTCCGGTCACTTGATCATGGTTCTCTGGAAATGGCGATATAAATGCCAAATCCACCTCACCCGCTACAACGTCGCGAATCAGAGTAGGGTATGTGCCCTGCCTGAAACGGAATTTCACGTTTGGGTATAGTTTGCGGAATTCTGCCACAACGCTAGGAATCATGTGAATACCAAGGCTGTTCGGAAAACCTAATCGGATTTCGCCCTGCTCCGGGTCAAGAAATTCATGCACCTCGTTCACAGCCCGGTCCAAATCCTTCAATATCATCTCCACCCGGCTACAGAACAGTTGTCCCACCGCGGTCAGGTGGAGGTTTCTTCCTTTCTGCATAAACAAACTAACCCCCAACTCCTGTTCAAGTTGATGGATTTGTCTGCTGACCGCAGATTGCGCCACATGAAGCTCCTCAGCGGCTTGGGTAACATGTTCTTTTCTCGCTACCTTAACAAAGTATTGCAGTTGTCTTAATTCCACGAATCTGATCGCTCCATTTCGCATCCGCTCAAAATCCGAATTAGGACCTCTTACCATTAAATAATAGATTAAGTGGTAAATGATGTATAATATTCATCCTTAATGTACCATTTACCACACCATGGATCAATGTCCTTTTACAAAACGAGCGAGAATGCCATAAATTAGGAAGCCGCCGACTAGCCCTCCAAAGTGAGCGATCCAGTTCACTTGCGGAACAAGCAGCGAGAAAACGACCCCGATGATCAGCAGGCTGTATAACGTCTTGCGTGAGCTCTCATCCATGAGATGACGCTGAAGTAGTGCAATATAGAGAAACGCTCCGTAAACCCCGTATACAGCCCCTGAGGCCCCTACAGATATGTTGATGTCCATCGATTGCTGATACATAGCTAATGTGATTATATTTCCGACAAGGCCGCTACCCAGATATAGCACTGCGTACTTTACATGGCCAAGCAGGCGCTCCAGGGGAGGAGCGAACACAAGGATCGCGAAGCTATTGGAGAAGAGATGATCAAAGCCTCGGTGCAAAAACATCGCTGCAAATAGACGCCACCATTCACTTCCGTATGTCTCATAATTCGTGACGGCACCGTACTTGAGTAATGTTTCGTAATTTGTTGATCCTCCGTTTAGCACTAAAATGATAAACATAACGATGTTAGCAGCCAGAATCAAACTGGTCACCGGATAATAGCGGAGGTAACTTTTCCAATTTTCATAGCGGATAAAAATCATCGGAACCTTCCTTTGCATTGTTTTTTTCCTAATGTTGGACATTTCTTTTTTAAAACGTTTATAATTAAATTTGAAGCAATGAATTCTAACTTTTAGGAGGAAATGTACATGGCGCAAGAACGTACAAATGTAGCTACATTCAAAGGCAATCCGATCACATTGATCGGCCCGGAGCTGAAAGTCGGCGATACCGCACCTGATTTTCGCTTGAATAAAAATTTAATCGAAGAAGTTACGCTGAAGGATTTTGACGGCAAAATCAAACTCATCAGCGTTGTCCCTTCCCTGGATACCGGAGTTTGTGATGCTCAAACTCGCCGCTTTAACCAAGAAGCCGCCGGGTTAGGCGAAGACGTTGTTATTCTGACGGTCAGTGTAGACCTGCCATTCGCTCAGGCACGCTGGTGCGGAGCTGCCGGAGTTGATCGGGTTATCACATTGTCCGACTACAAAGACAACTCCTTCGGTAAAGCTTACGGCGTACTGATCAAGGAATTCGTCCTCGACCATCGTGCCGTTTTCGTCGTCGACAAAGAGAATAAAATCCGCTATGTCGAGGTATTGAAGGAAATGTCCGAGCATCCGGACTACGAAAAACCGATTGCTGCAGTTAAGGAATTATTGTCCTAAGTCTTCACGTTACAACAAAAGCGAGTAGAGAGTAGCCCTCCCTGCTCGCTTTTCCTTTTTCAAAACTGGAACTAAGATGATGATGATACTTTGTTAGCGGACAGCTTTTTATCAAGAACGGCGAACAACTGCATAATATTGCGATAGTTGGCTCCTAAATCGCCCATAGATCCCCGTGTGGCCGAGTAAATGTCTACCGCTGTGCGAACGGGTCCAGTCGATATCATCGATACGGTAATATCCATCATCCGCCCGAAGCTGGTACGCTTCTCTAATACGATTTCGCCACGGGAAGGAACTTCGTGCAGCACTTTATAGCCTGGGATTTTCTTAAGTGTGGAGGACACTTCCTCCCAGAGTTTCTCTTGCGATAAATTATAATATCTCGTTTTTAATTCGGGCAACTTCGCGCGGTCGCTCGTACCTTCCTGACTGCGAAAAATGCCAGTTAGTGTTCTTTTGAATGACAACTGGTTTTCCTCCTTCATCCATCCTTAAGTATGCGGTTGAGTATACGTTTTCTTAATACTAGTTTAACATTGTTGATAAGCAAACAAAAGAGCGGCAGGACGGACTCTCTATGCAAAAAGACACCTTGTCCTCTTTTTGTTACAAAAAGAAGACAAGGTGTCGCTCACATTCATGGTAAAGACCCGCCTATGCCGTCCGGTTACATTGTCTCGAACCTGCATTCGCAGGTGGGTGACCGCAACGACGTTTTTGAAGTCCCCGCATCTGTATAGATAGGGCCTTTCAGCTGCGTCGCAATATAGGTCTCCCGAGACATTGTCATTGGTTCAAAACAACATAGAACCGAAACGTACATCGCAGGACGTAAACCCATTATAAGACTTCATTCACAAAATGTAAACGCCATCAGCCAGAGATTTGCTGGAAAAGTTCGCATTACCATAAACGATCAATCTTTTTCCTTATGTCCCCCATCTGGAAGTTCCAACTGCCCTTCTTCGTCCGTAACGGAATCACGATCATTATCGCTTGTGTCTTCTTCCGCCTGCCGCATCTTCTCAACCTTCTCCTGGACTTTGTTGTAAGCGACATAGAAGTTGTAGAAAGCGACAAATGCCGTTAAGCTGCCGAATCCAAACAGAATCAACCAGGTAAATTTAAGCGTTAAAAACCCAAGACCAACGGTACACAATACGGTCGACAACGCACGAAAAGGCTTAATGATCGTAAACAAAAGTGCATTCTTTATCAGCGGAATGACCTTCATTTGATAATGGGCGACCAAGGAGAAAAAGTTAAACAACGAAATTGAGAACAAAATGAGCAATATAAGTACGATCATTCCAATAAACTGTAAATTCGAAAACTGTTTCATGTAAACTTCGTAATCCACAGCCATAATAACAAACAGTAACGTATAGAAGATCCCGCCAAGCATACTCTGTTTGTAGTTTTCCTTGTAGCCTTTAAAGAACACCTTGATGATACTTAAATCCGCCTCGCCCATTACCCATTTGCGCGCCACGGAGAAAAGTGCAGCTGTTGCAGGAAAAATCGTAAACGGTGCAAGCGGTGCCATAAACCAGGCCGTATCCTGCAGTGTTAAATCTGGGGACAACACCGCAGAAAATAAGAAAAAGAAAAATGGCAAGGAGCATATCAACCAAAGCAGGTTGCTGCCCGAAATTCTCATAATCCATTCTGTTATTTTATAAAATCCGCCCATAAAACCTTTGTATTCCAAGAAAAAATCTCCTCTCGAGAATAGTGATAAAATCTGCCTACCTTTTAATATACATGATTCGTCCAACGGTATCCAGCGCCTAATTTGACAGTTCTGGGTAAGCGTCTAATCTCCTTTATCCATTATGCCATAGTATATACCGTAACTTCAAAACTTCAACAAAACTTAAAGGAGGTTATCTCATGTCCCACGTAGGCGGAGGATATGGAGGTTTCTGGACTTCCACTGGTACAATTTTGGTGTTGTTTATCCTGTTGGTAATCGTTAGCCGCTCTATTCTTTAATAAGCAGCAAAAAAAGACGGAGAAGTTCTCCGTCTTCTTTACATAGGACAAGTCAAATGTTATTTGTCAAAGGATTGGTGTTCATTGTACTTCGATGGTCTGCGTTCTCCACCGGTAGCTGGGCGCGGCTTGCGGTCAGAAGAAGAACGATAGGAATCGCGTCCGCCTCCATCACGGCCATATCCGCCTTTATTTCCGTAGCCTCCACGGCCACTTCCGCCTTCACGGTTATCACGACGGCCGCCTCCACGATTGCCATAGCCAGAAGGCTTGCGCCCGCTGGAACGAATGTCCGGGTTACGGCGTTTCACACGGATCGGCTCTTCTGGTGTCAATTCAATATTCGTCTTTTCGTTCTTTTCGCCAGTAATCAGTTTAAATGCTGCAGCGAGCAAATTAACCGAATCGTATTGTTCAAGCAATTGAATGGCAATACCTTTGTATTCACTCAATTCACCTGCTTCAACAAGTTCAATCAACCGCTCAGCTGTAATCCGTTGCTTGCCCTCAATAGCTTCCGCGATGCTTGGCAGAGGCTTCCGAGCTATTTTATGACGAGTGATCCGTTCGATGAAGTGCAAATGATCGATTTCACGAGGGGTTACGAAAGACCAAGCTGCCCCTTCCTTCCCTGCACGGCCTGTACGTCCGATTCGGTGTACATAACTTTCCGGATCCTGTGGCAAGTCGAAGTTCACTACGTGCGATACCCCGGATACATCAAGGCCGCGCGCAGCAACGTCCGTTGCTACAAGCACGTCAATGCTGCCATCACGGAATTTACGCATAACGTTGTCACGTTGATTCTGTGACAGGTCTCCGTGCAATCCGTCTGCGGAGTATCCGCGCTTTTGCAAAGCTTCCGAAAGCTCATCTACCCGGCGTTTAGTCCGGCCGAATACGATGGCCAGCTCAGGCGACTCCATATCAAGCAGACGAGTCAAGGCGTCGAATTTCTGGCGTTCGTTGACTTCGATATAGGCTTGATCAATCAGCGGAGCGCTAACTTGTTTAGGAATAACAGAAACATGCTCCGGATTTTTCAAAAACTGTTGAGCCAGCTTTTGGATATTCGAAGGCATCGTTGCGGAGAAAAGCATCGTTTGACGTTCCTCCGGGACAAGCTTCAGGATCGATTGAATATCGTCCATGAAGCCCATATCCAGCATTTCATCCGCTTCGTCGAGAACTACAGTTTGTACGTCGTCCAGTTTAATTGTTTTCCGGTTAATATGGTCAAGTAAACGTCCCGGCGTGCCGATAATAATTTGGGGCTTCTTCTTGAGTGCGCGGATTTGGCGAACGATATCTTGACCGCCGTAGATCGGAAGAGAACGAGTTCCCTTAAAACGGGACAATTTTCCGATTTCCTCAGCGACCTGAATAGCAAGTTCGCGTGTCGGCGTCATAATAAGAGCAACAATCCGTTCTTCTTCCTTCGGTATTTTGTTAATCAGTGGCAACCCGAATGCAGCGGTTTTCCCTGTACCGGTTTGTGCTTGTCCGATCAAATCGCGTCCTTCTATAGCGATCGGAATTGATTTGGATTGAATTGGCGTAGCTTCCTCGAAACCGAGCTCCGTAATTGCTTGTAAAACTTTAGGCTCTAGGCCGAAATCTGTAAATGTGTTCAATATTGTTCATACTCCTTCTATATAGTGGACATTCCACCAGCTTCACTGTATTCTTAAGTAGCATTTAAACGTTTATAGACTGTCCAAACAGCCTGCAAAATTTTCATATGTTCTATCCATCAAAATGGAAAAGGTTACCTACTCAAGAATATCTTAAACATTATAGCACAAAACATGAATGGAATACCAGCAAGCAGGTTGGGATACTTCCATATATCTACGCGAGGTGAATCGTCTGTGTTTAAGGAAATCAGGAACTGTGTTGTCATACTGCTCGGGGCTCTTTTGATCGCTGCGGGTTTTAACTTGTTCCTCATTCCGCTTCATTTGCTAAGCGGCGGTGTATCCGGGTTAGCTATGCTTACGTCCTACTTCACACCACTCAGTATTAGCATTATGTATCTTGCCTATAATGTGCCTATCTTAATCGCTGGTTGGTTTTTGCTAGGCAAGCGCTTTGTGGGACTAAGCATTTTGTCCGTTGCGGCAACAACATGGTTTATTGCTCTCATTCCTACCCCGGATAAACTTCTTGCGTCCGATACGCTGTTGGCCGCTGTTTTCGGCGGTGTTCTTGTCGGAATTGGCTGCGGGATCTCATTTCGTGTTGGCGGCTCCTCTGGCGGTTTCGACATCGTCGGTTCGATCGTCACACGTTTTCGCGATTTCCCAGTCGGTAATGTGCTTGTCGGATTAAATGCCGTCGTTATTTTGGCTATGGGCTACCTGGAAGGCAACTGGAACGTTGCTCTGGCCTCAATGGTTTCAATCTATATTACAGGTAAAGTGGTCGACCTGATTCATATCAGCCACATAAAAATCACCTTGTTCATTATTACTGACCGGACAGAGGAGATGTTGGAACGACTTCTCACATTACCCCGGGGCGTGACGCTCATTAAAACCCAGGGTGCTTTTTCTCATAAGGAAAAAGATATGCTAATGACTGTAACGACTCGTTACGAGCTTGCCGAACTACAGGAAATTATTAGGAAAACTGACCCGACTGCTTTCGTTAACATCGTAGAGACGGTCGGGGTCATGGGGTCGTTTCGTAGAAGATAGCCAAAACATCGGCTAGTGCCTCCGTTTCCAACCCGTTATTTCTTTGTTATAATGAACACAAGCGGTTCCAGTAAAATTTCATAGCTCCAGCTTGATCCGATTTCACAGGCTTTGTGCTTTTCCGAGGTTAGAATGATTCCTGTAAGGTGAATGATTCTGGGAGGAAAGGGTGATTGATGTGGATATGGAAACGGTAAAACTGGCGCAAATTGTCATGAGGTGGTTCCCTGACATGCTGCCATTTTTAAATCAGAAGGAACTTGATTTACTGATTATCCTCCGGGATGGCCTGACCATCTTGGAACCGCAGGATGCGATGGAAATTATACAACTAAGCATATGCGAGCATCAAAACCCGGCTTTTCTTCATTAATAATGAATTAAGATGCATTTTGCAGTACCCGGTCGTTTCTTTTGCTTAGGCAGAGGAAGCGACCTTTTTGCATATTTCTCTATAATACTTTGAATCCATTTCCAAAAGTGACAATCCTGTTCTTTCTGGCAGCCCTTCATCAGATATAATCATATTCGAGTGAAAACAAGGGAGAGGAAAATCATGAACATCATCTTGACGCTGCTGCTTCTGGCCTTGACAACGGGTACCGGAGGAACACCGCCAACTCACTCTGTGGGGAACGAAAATTCAAAAGCTATTTTTCAGTCTGCTTATCGAACTTTTGTTATGAACGCAGAACAAGGCCGCACCGATAAACCGGTCCTACCTTCGGCCTTGAAAACTGATCCACAGCAGGATGCTCCGAAAGTCAAAGGAATTTATGTAACGGCGTATAGCGCAGGTGGCTCCAGAATGAATCAGCTGGTCGATCTCGTTGATAAGACCGATCTGAATGCGATGGTTATCGACATTAAAGACGATACGGGCTACATTACCTATAAAACACAAAATCCCGATCTGCTTAAGCTCGGCAAACCACAGCCGTTCATTCGCGATATTAAAGCTTTAATGGACCGGGTGAAAAAACATGATATTTATCCGATTGCACGAATTGTCGTTTTCAAAGATACCATCCTAGCTAAAAAACACCCAGAGCTATCCTTTCGACACAAAGACGGCTCGGTATGGAAGAACGGCAAGGGCGACAGCTTCGTCAATCCTTACAGCCGCGAAGTATGGGATTATAACATTGAAATCGCCAAAGAAGCTGCAAAGCTCGGATTTAAAGAAATTCAGTTCGACTATGTCCGTTTTCCAGAGGGCTTTGAAAAGCGTGCCAATACGTTACAATATATAAAAAGCGATATGAGCCGCGTTGAAGCTGTATCCTCTTTTGTAAAATATGCCCGTGAAAAACTCGAGCCTCTTGGCATCCGAGTATCCGTCGACATTTTTGGATATGCCGCTTCAGTGCCGGCTGCAGAAGGTATTGGTCAAGATTTTGCTAAAATTTCCGACAATGTCAATATCATTTGCCCGATGATATATCCAAGCCATTACACGACTGGATGGTTTAACGCAAAAGATCCTGACAAAGCGCCGTTTCAAACGATCAAAGGTGCGATTAAGGACACCCAGAGCAAACTGGCTTCACTCGGAGATGAGCAGCCGATAGTGCGGCCATGGATTCAGGATTTTACGGCGAGCTGGTTAGGGAGCGGCCATTATACCAAATACGGTAAACATGAAGTAGAGGAGCAGATTCGGGCACTACGTGAGATGAACATCGACGAATACCTGCTCTGGAACGCATCCAATCGATATACGGCAGGCGTATCTTATAAATAGTGTCAACTCAAACCCGGGCCTTGAGCCCGGGTTTACTTCGGATACTGCTATTGATGAGTATTTCCATACATAATAGATGATAAACGTTCAAATGAAATGGAGTTATATTCATGAAAGAAACACAGAACCTAAAGCAGAAGTATGTACAGTTTCTACAAATTCTCGTGCCGATTCTCATTACTCAGGTTACCTTATCGCTAATGACCTTTTTCGATACGATGATGTCCGGACATGCAAGCCCTGCCGATCTCGCAGGGGCTGCGATTGGATCAAGCTTATGGGTCCCCGTGCAAACCGGGTTAAGCGGTATTTTAATGGGGATTACTCCCATCGTATCCCAGTTGATCGGAGCGGAGCAAAAGGATAAAGTAGGTTACCATGTGATTCAGGCTTTATGGCTGGCCATCGCTGTCGGCCTGATCGTACTCTTAGCAGGCAGCTTGTCTATATCTCCGCTGCTGAACAGTATGAATCTAGAGCCTAAAGTACATCATGTCGCTTTTTACTTTTTAGTATCTATTTCTACTGGAGTTTTACCTTTGTTCGGCTATATCGTTCTTCGCTCGTTTATCGATGCGTTAGGCCAAACAAGAATATCGATGATGGTCACGCTCATCTCGCTCCCAATCAACGTAGGAGTGGGATACCTGCTTATTTTCGGTCGTGGCGGTTTCCCTCGGCTTGGCGGGATCGGTTCTGGAATTGCCAGCGCCTTTACTTACTGGTGCATCTTCCTTATTGCACTTTTCATTGTTCATCGCACCGCTCCCTTTACTTCCTACGGGGTTTTCCGGAAATTTCATCGTGTCTCTTTAGGAAAATGGCGTGAACTAATGAAAATCGGGGTTCCGATCGGCTTCGCTATCTTTTTCGAAACGGCCGTATTTGCCGCAGTCACGCTGCTCATGAGCCGATTTGATACGCAAACGATCGCAGCCCATCAAGCAGCTAACAACTTCGCCTCAACGCTGTATATGATTCCGCTAAGCATCTGCCTTGCCCTGACCATTTTGGTCGGCTTTGAGACAGGCGCTTCCCGGCTGAAGGACGCCCGGCAATACGCTGCCCTCGGGGTGAGTACAGCCGCCTGTATGGCGCTTGTCCTGGCCGTACTGCTGATGCTCTTCCGGCAGGGAGTGGCTCAGCTGTATTCCAACGACCCCGGCGTCGTTACCTTAATCAAGCACTTTTTAATTTACGCTATCTTCTTTCAAATGTCGGATGCGATTGCCACGCCTACCCAAGGGGTCCTACGCGGCTATAAGGACGTCAATCCGGGATTTTGGATTTCGTTATTGGCATATTGGATTATCGGCCTACCTCTAGGATTCATTCTGGCAAACTATACGCATCAAGGTCCTTACGGCTATTGGGTTGGTTTGATTACAGGACTGGCTGTCGCCGCGGTCCTATTGCTGCGTAGACTCGTCATCATCCAGCGGAAGCTGAATCGGCCGGGTCTGACTGCCGAACCGCTTAAATGATGTAACCCGCACCGGGCGTTATTCTCTTTTTTTCTACGATGCTGATCTCGCCAATGGATGGAGCCGGTAAAAAATGGCGCTCTATATGCTCCTCTGCCGCTGTGAAAGCCTGCTCTTCTCCTTCGGCAACAAGCACTAGCGCCAGCGTTCCTGCGGAGGTCTCCGCATCTAAACGGTACAAGTACATTCGAAAATCCACCTTTTTTGAATTGATGTTTTGGATTATTATCCACCACTAAATGTATTTAGTACAGCTATTTCTGGGCAAAATGTGGTTTTTTGGATTTTAACTGCAAATTATACATCTAAATTGGATCAATTTGCATTAGCAGGGTTATATTGTCCCTTTTAGATGTACTTTTTGCATTTAAATGCTCAATACTTCCAATAGGGCGATGTTTAACTGTATTGAATGCATTTAGTAAGTTAAGCGTTCACTTATTTTTCTTACGATTAAAGAGTCGTTCAGCCTCGTGAAAATTTATAAACTCTTTAATCTTAACCAAACACCCGCCGGAAAAGCGCCTCCGACGGGTGTTTGGTGTTTGTCATTCATTTATCGAGCTAAGCTTCGCCCTTAGATTACTGCGAAAGGCGGGATGCCAATTCGTAAAGTTCCATATCAAACGGTTTTTTCGTATTAACCACTTTTTCGATGTCTGTTAGTACCATTTTACCACCGATCATGCCGCATGCTTTATTCGATTCACCTGCAATCAGGCTGCGAACGGCGAAGTCGCCAAGACGACTGGCAAGGTTACGGTCGAACGGCGTTGGAGATCCTCCGCGCTGAATATGGCCGAGTACTGTAGCGCGCGGTTCAAGCGATGGTTGACGTTTTTTGATCGCTTCGACAACGTCTTCCCCTTTGCCAACACCTTCAGCAACGATAACGATGCTGTGTCTTTTCCCTTTGTCGAAATTTTGTCTCATACGATCTGCGACTTCATTAAGGTCAAACGGCATTTCCGGAACCAATATGGTTTCTGCACCTGAAGCTAAGCCGGCATACAGTGCAATATCCCCGGAGTGACGTCCCATAACTTCAACTACGGAAGCCCGTTCATGAGAGGACATCGTGTCGCGCAGTTTGTTAACCGCATCTACTACAATGCTAACTGCAGTATCAAAACCGATCGTATAGTCGGTAAAGGAAATATCGTTATCGATCGTTCCAGGCAGCCCCATTGTTTTGATACCAAGTTTGCTCAGTTTCTCAGCACCTTGATAGGAGCCGTCGCCACCGATGACCACGAGCCCGTCAATTCCGTGTTGACGCAAAATTTCCGCGCCTTGCTGCTGCCCTTCCGGGGTTTTGAATTCCAAACAGCGAGCGGATTGCAAAATCGTACCCCCACGTTGGATAATGTCGCCTACGCTGCGGATATCCATGGAGAAGATATCGTTATTTAGCAGGCCATGGTAGCCGCGCTGAATTCCATATACCTCCAGTCCGTAGAACAGACCGCTGCGCACCACAGCGCGCACCGCAGCGTTCATGCCTTGGGAGTCTCCACCACTCGTAAGAACTGCGATTTTTTTAACTGCTGACATGATAATTCCTCCTAAAAGTTTTATAAGGGAAACTTCTTGAATTAGCTTCGATAAAACTCACTTCGTAAGCGTCCGCTTAGTTTTGTTAGGATAGCTTCTTTACACTCATAAATGTTTGCGAATCCAGAGACTATTGGCGAAGAAGAATAAACGCATAAGCGGACTCCTTCTCATTAAGCGTTTGGATACCTCGCGGATTTCCTCCTGCTGGCTCACCTTCGGATCGGATAAATATAGGGCAAGCAGCCCTTCGATAATCATCCGGTGAAACGAAGATGCCGGCAATTTCTGGATGTCCCTTCGCGCTCCCTCAACGATGAAGGCGATTCGTCCCAGCATCGTTTCTTTATTTTCATAATAACTGCAAAAATTCAGATCCCCGCCAAGCTCGTCCTCCGCCTGATCAATCAAATAATCAAGCATAATATGTAGCCCGCATACATGGGGGAAGTAAGCGTCATGGATGACCTTCGCGCTCGCTTCATCCAGCCCTTCGTTCCCGGCTGCCAGAAACAGCATAAATACGCCAAGCGTCGAACCCGTCGCCGCAGCAAACTCATTCCAACGCAGCTCCGGCGCACGATTCTCATGATGCTCCCACCAGCTTAACAGCTTGGCTTCACGAAGCTTAGGGTCGATATGCTTGTATACCTGAAGATCGGTATATAACCCTACCAAATCCATGATGAACGGCTTAGCCGAGCGGTACCCGGGGAGCTCCGCGATGTTATCCCGGCAAGCTTGCACCAATCGGTGCAGATAACCTCCATCTTGCTGCTCCTCGCGCAGCGCATAATAATTTTGCAAAGATGTACTTGGATTTACCGCGTCCAACATGCTCTGATGCAACAAGCGAAAATCATCCTCCGCCTTGGAGGTGCTTCGGTCACACAAATTATCCAAATAATCGCTGATTGTTTGAAAAGCAACGATTAGTGGAATTAATATGTGGCGCAACGGCAAATTGGCCGCCGCATAAACCGCTCCGCCCTGACAGTGAAACTCTTTACTAGCAATACTGGCAAGCGCTTGTTTTCTCAGCTCCATATCGGGTATCCGCTCCGCGTCCTTTTTCCAGCAGTCCAATTCATGCCGCACGTCAGGTAATATATATTTGTACACTCGGCTCATCAGCCTAATCGGCTCTTTCGGATACTGGTTTCGGATCTGCTCAAGTTCAATCAATGGCCTGCCTCCGCTTGTGTTATGAAATAATGCGTGCTGAAAACCATTCTATATTATAATATGTTCCATCTTTTAGTACAAATAAACAAAATCACAAATGTGTTTTAATGGAAGGCTCATCCTGAGTGGTACGATACCAAATATGCAAATCGTTGATCCTGCTGGCTAGCTCGGCAATTTCCCCATTAAGCCTGCAGCTCTTTTCAAAATCCGGCTCCTCATTCATCTCTCCGAGCTTCTGTTCGATCGTATGTTCCAGCAGCATAACCTTGCTCGGAATCCGGCCGCGGATATCCTCCCAAACCTCAATCAGCAATAGCCGTTCCTTTAATGCATAGTCCTCAAAAGGACGATCCAGCGCCGGAACATGAATATCCAGCCGTGCATCATACGCAAAACCGATAAGGTTCATCATAAAGCTTCCCCCCAAAAAAATTAACAAGCCAGTGAAGAAAGTTTTCTCGTTGATGATTCGTTTTTCTGTTATACTATCGATACCTTTGCCTTAGGGCAATAAATATTCACGAACGAAATGGAGCTTTGACCTTATCATGAGATCATCCTTGACCGCTAGGCCCGACGTGAATCTGCTGAGATTATTTACCTTTACAGTATACGGAACAACGGTCCTGGTTTCATCTTATTTCCCGCTTTTTTATGCACAGCTTGGATTTTCCAGCAGTCAGATCGGTTTATTGTATGCTCTAGGGCCGATGATTTCCCTATTCTCCAATTTGCTGTGGAGCCTGCTCAGCGACCGATACCGAACCGTTAAACGAATTCTGATCCTTCTTTATCTCGGACAAATCGCGTTAACGTTTATTTTATCGGAGTCCACCAATTTTTCGATCATCATGGCCGTCATCACGTTATTTTACTTTTTCTATTATCCCGTCATGCCGTTAACGGACACGATTGCCATCGCCACAGCCCAAAAAAAGCAAGTGAACTTTATTTCCATCCGATTGTTCGGGTCGTTTGGCTTTGCTTTTTTTGCCATCGTTATAGGCTACGTGCTTACTAGGGTTGGCGCATCCAATACGATGTGGGTGTCTATAGCGATCGCCAGCATTTCCCTTTGCTTCGCCTTATTTATCAAAGATCAACCCACTTCTGTAGCAAAACTGAACCTGTCAGGAATTTGGGGCATTTTACGGCAAAAAGAGCTGTTGTGGTTTTTAGGCTGCGTCTTCTGCCTAGCCATTGGCGTCCGGATGAATGATGCATTTCTGTCGATCACGCTGCACGAACTCGGAGCCGGTGAAAACATTATTGGTTGGGCTATGCTTGCTTCGGCTCTGTCCGAAATCCCTTTTTTCATCATCCTCAGCATCTATGGAGATAAGCTAAAAGAGCTTCCGCTTCTTATCCTTGCCAGCCTGATCTTTGCTGCCCGTTTTCTGCTGATGGGACTCACCCATTCGGCCTATGGGGTACTCGCGATCCAACTGATGCACGGCCTGACGTTCGGCATATTTTATGTTACAGCGATTCGTATGCTGACACGTCTGATCCCGGACGAATTCCGGGCTACCGGGATGGCGATGTATACGATTATGTGGTCAAGTTTGTCAGGCTTGCTTAGCGGTACCTTTGGCGGCATCGTGTTCGAGCAGTTCGGGAGAGAAAATTTTTATCTCGTAGCAGCGGGTTCGGCGCTGCTCGCTTCCGCTGGCTTCGCCAGTCGTTATTTACACCGTAAACAGCCAGGTCCTCAAGGTTAATGGTCTGAGTTGCAGGAGCTGATCTCCTATTCAAAGACTCCTTAATAGGTTATAATATTTATTATTAGATGATAGTACCTGGTATTAAATTTGATAAAGCAGGTGAATAAGAGATGGATTTCGCTTTGTTCCGCGACGTGCTCAAAACTCGCCGAAGTATCCGCGAGTTTACCGAGGAGCGGGTCAGCATTTCTGACATTGAGGATATTATTGATTGCGCACGATATGCTCCAAGCGATACGAACTCGCAAACTTGGGAATTTGTCGTTATAGTTAATTCCGAGAAAATTAAACAAATCGAGCAATTTACCTGGGATAGACTTCATGAAACCGCAGCCCGTGCTACCGAGCAAGGGAAGGAAAGGGAAGCCAAGCTGCTTGTCAAATCGTTCGGCCCTTATGCTACTGCATTTTCCGGGGCTCCAGCCCTGATTGTCTGTCTTTCAACGCCGTACACTTCCAAATTTCGCGAGAAAATATTTGATCCGATTTCATTCGTCGAACCGGAGGTTTGGGAAGAAGAGGGACTGAAGAGCAGCTGTTTAGCCGCGCAAAATTTGATGCTGGCCGCTCACGCCAAAGGCTTGGCGACCTGTCCGATGACGGGACCGGTTCTGCTGGCTGAGGACAAGCTTCGCTCATATCTCGACATCCCGGAAGACCGTGGGGTCAACATGGTTATCGCTCTGGGACACCCGGCAGTAGCTCCTAAGCCTATTCCACGGAAGGAAATCGCTGAAATTTTGAGAATCGTGGATTAATCGAAGAAATCATCTATTATAAATAGAGGCTTCCTTAAGTCACTTTTGGCAAAAGGAAGCCTCTTTTCTAATACCTACAGACAGCCGTATGCTTTCAACGTTTTAAGGTTCGCTACAGTCAGCCATCCGCGCCATTCTTGTTCAACGGCAGGGCTTAATGCCGGGAATGTCAACGGCCACCCTCCGTCTTCCTGCTGGCTGTTTAATAGCCAATCCAAGTGCAAAGCAAGCTCCTGTTCGCTTACAAATCGGGAAGCATAACTGCCAGGAGTAGGAGCATAATCAAGCACCTTATGAACATAACCTGTCGCATCAGGATCTTTCTCAATACCGCTTGGTCCGTTAAGCCATTCATTAAGCATCTCCTGGTACTTAGCAGCACGCTCTTGGTCCGGAACATGCTCCAGAAAGGCGATCCACTGCATTGCATCATGATAATCGGTAGGCAAGCCGTGGTCTAAACAACGCCATAAGAACGAGATATGGCTTTGAAACCAAGTCTCTGCTAAGAAATCAATCCGCTCACGCTGCTCCAAAAGCATACCTATTATGCTGCCTGTCGGATTAAGCGAAGGCTCTCCATCTCGTTCCGTCCGCCACCAAGGCGAGTGCGGATATCCGTTGACCTCCACAGTCGCTCTAGGCAAACCTCCACCTGTTACAGTATTCCCTTCCAAATATCTCAAAACTCCGTCAACCATGTCCGAGCCAAAACCGTTCACTTCCCGAATGATATGCAAGGCTGTCTCCGTAGCTACCGGCTGGCTGTTCGGACAACGCATATCCGGTTCCAAGGCATGGCCGAACCCACCGTCCACATTTTGATACGGCCGAAGCGCACTTAGCACATCTTCACTTGAGCCATTCTCAAAATGATAGGCAAAGCGCATCCGGTCCAGTAACCTGGCATTTGAATATACATACTGTTTACCATGTTCCAGCGCTTTTGCTCCTCTACTTTCCACCATCTTTTCCCTTCCTTCACTTAAATTTCGCTTCCGCTATATCGCAGTATGCGGTGATACTCTGGGCTGTAAATGGCACGAACGGCCGCGATGACCTCATCCTTGCGCAAAGCGGTTTCAGCATCATCCAAATCGATGATTATATCATCCACGTCATAAGGGCCAATCCGCCAGTGTCCTAACACCGCTCCTTGGAACTTACCGTCAACAAGCAAGAACTGAAGCACCTCTAGCCCTTTATACCGGGATTGCAACTCATCCAGGTCGGCTCGTACAAGAAAATCCGATTTATCCAGCATGTACACGACCCGCGGAATCTCCTCATTAAGAGCTGTCTGTTCTGAGAGATTTGCATCCATCCCAAGAATGAACCCTTCTCCCAGCCCATCGATTTGGGCTTGTACCAGTCTCCCTTCCCCCAGCAACCAGGATAGGGTCATGGAGATCGTCTTCACCGGCAGCCCGCTCCAGCTCTTGATTTGCTTCAAAGTAGCAAAAACCATAGATTCAATGAATCTAAGCACCACCGTTGCGAGCGAAGCCTCCTTGCTGGCCGCATCGCTTGGCACCTCAAACCATTCTGTGGCAAACTCCAGCCAACCGGTTTCCCAATCAGTGTCCGTCTGTTCCTCATGCAGCAAGAATGCCATTTGCAGATCCTGTAAAGCTTTTCCGATCTCCCCGGCGGGGTAAGACAGTTCCTCCTTGAGCTGTTCCTTGGTTAGTCCCCCCGACTCCCGAACCGCGATCATGATGTCCTCGTGAATCTGCTTAAATGTGGCCGGAGTTTTGCGGAATGCAGTAGCGTACAGCTTCAAATCCTCCTCAAGGACGTAAGCGATCCTACCCCCGTTGAATCTGCCCTTTATCAGCCGATGGCGCGCCCTCAAGTCGGAGGACATGTTCGTATCGTTATAGGCCGTACGATGAACCAGCCTTGGGGGATCTCCAGGACGTGTGAAATGCACCGGAGCCATCGGCTGCAGCCGACGAAACAGCTCCATATACGCCTCCTCATCCCCCGAATCCTGAAGCGGATAGGTTAATCCTTGTCTGATCAGCCGTTCGGTTAGTACTGCCGTTTGTGTCCACTTCATCGCTAAATCGAAGCCTCCCGTTGTTAAATATGTACTATGTATTGTCCGGTAAATCGTACCCGTATCGCTTTGCTAACGAAACAGCCCGTTCCATGATCTCTTCACGCAAAAGCTTGGGTTCTAACACCTCGGCATCCAACCCTAAGTTGAAAAAAAAGGTTACCGCCCACCCCCATTCCGTATTTGGCAGATGGCAATCGAGCATCCATTCCTCATCGCCCACCTGACAGACCTTATGACCAAGATGTGGATCCTGTTCTGCCAGCAGTGCTCCGCGGTAAGTGAGCTTCACCTGAAGATGAACCGTTTCATGGCTTCCCGTTGTTGTCCTGTCAGCTTTCTCTCCCTCTCCCCCATCCGGGTTAATTTCTGGCGGGGGAGAGGTCTCTTCAATTTCCTCAAAACGGTCGACGCGAAATGTCCGCTTTTCCCCGTGTAGCGGTGAATCTGCTTCACAATACCAAAACCCATGAGCTGCATATATGCGTAAAGGGCGCAGCGTCAAATACCTGCAGTGATTTTGCGAACGGTAAAGGGCTCGTACCCATTGTCCATACGCAGAATAGGTCATTAGTGCATTTAAGTGGGGGGTCTTATAATAGCGCTCAGGCACCTCCATCTCCACATGACGAAGCAGTGGCCCGATTTCTCCCAACATTTGCTCCGGCAGGACCGAACGAATTTTGTCTGTGACAGTCCACCTTGATTGCTGAAAAGGGCCGTCGCTGTATTTGGTCATTGCGTCCAAGGCAAGCAGCACTGTCAGCGCCTCTTCCGAATCGAGCTGCAAGGGAGGCAAGCGATAGCCATCCATTAGCCGGTAACCGCCACCTGGTCCTGGCAGAGCACAGAGTGGAACACCGATTTCTGTCAGGGCCTGCATATCGCGCAGTACCGTCCGCTTGGAAACCTCCAGCTTAGCGGCCAGCGATTGAGCGGTTTCCGGGCGCTGCTGTAATGCCATTACGATAGCCATCATTCGGTCCATTCTTTTCATCCCGCGCATGACCTCCTATTTCACCCTTATTGTAACAGCCTAATGGTGACAACGGATTGTCACGATTTATTGTATAAATCACAATTTTTCATTCGAATATACGTCGTAATATACAAAAAAACACAGCCCTGTAAAGAGCTGTGCCTTTCATTATCGCGCTTGGAACCAAACTTTATAAGGATCCGTTTTTCGGAAGTTTTCTTATAATTTGATTACGTTAGCAGCTTGAGGACCACGGTTGCCGTCAGTGATTTCGAACTCAACAGCTTGGCCTTCTTCTAGAGTTTTGAATCCGTCTCCTTGGATTGCGGAGAAGTGTACGAATACGTCTTCGCCACCTTCAACTTGGATGAAGCCATAGCCTTTTTCTGCGTTAAACCATTTAACTGTACCTTTCAAATGAACAACCTCCTAAAAATAATCGTCATCGTTGACGAATAACCATATTATACTCCATGACCGTGGAAAATACAATGTGTCATTCCCCAAAGATTTACTTCACCGTAGGGTCTATGGAGCTATTGTTTTTATTTGCTTTCCTTCGGGGCGTGAGTTATCATTTTACATAAAAATATTACCAATTATACACCGACTTTAAACTTATGTTGAAGATACGAAGCCAAAGATTGGAGAAGTCGCGATGATCAAAAAACACGAAATTTATAAAAAAGACAAATGGAACATGATGACGGTAGAAGTTCAGGGAAAATATATCGTCCTTCGAGAAATCTCCGATCAATGGGGAGAAGAAACCCATACGTTTTTAAGCCGGCCTGCCTTGATGGATTGGGTGAACCGTCGTTTTCCTAAGGAAGAATATGCCGGTAATGAAGAAGAGTGGAACAGTCTCATGACCGCTTTTAAACAGGTATAGAAACGGAGAATGATCATGAACAGTTCTAACATTCTGATCTTCACCATCTGCGCGTTTGCACTTGGCGGCATACTGATCATGAGCAAGGATAACATTCCGCCAAAAATGAAGCGTGGTCTCGCTTTGACTGCGGTAATTTTGGTGGCAGCCGCTTTTGGTTTGATCATTTACAGCTTTTTAGCATAACTATTGGTATATATTTCCCGCAGCAGTCGGTCATACTAGGAAAATGCCTGATTAAAGGGAGGCTTCCTAGATATGAAAATCGTTCGTTCTATTCCCCTGCTGCTGTCATGCTGTCTTCTCATTTCCGCTGTTCCCAGCGGTATGATTAAGGATCACCACGCTACTACATCACACGCAAATCAAAGGAGGATACCGATGAGCACTATTTTGAAACGTTCCGAAGTGCAGCAAATGGATACTTGGAAGCTGGAGGATATGTTTCCCGATCAACAAGCTTGGGACTCATCCTACAACGAACTGAAGACCTTAAAGGAGAAGGCTGCGGATTATGAAGGCAAGCTGAACTCGCCTGAAAATATTAAAGCCGTTTTTGCCCTGGAGGATGACCTGTCGCTCAAAATTGAACGGCTATACGTCTACGCTCACTTGAGCCACGACCAAGACACAACCAACCCTACATATCAAGCGCTCGTGCAAAAGGCGAAAAAGCTGAGCGTTGAAGTCAACGAGGCACTATCGTTTATTACCCCGGAAATTTTGTCTCTGCCAGAGCAGGAACTCGACCAATTGATCGACAATCCGGAATTGTCCGATTATAAATTTACCCTTCAAGAGATCAAACGTGAGAAAGCGCATGTACTGAGCAAGACAGAAGAAGCGCTCCTCGCCCAAGTCGGCAATCTGTCGCAAGCGCCGCAACAAATTTTCGGCATGATCAATAATGCGGACATGAAATTTCCGAAAATCAAAGACGAGAATGGCAATGAGGTCGATTTGACCCATGGCAGCTACATTCAGTTCCTGGAAAATCCGAATCGCGAGGTTCGGGAGCAGGCGTTCAAAACTGTCTACGAAACCTATCGCAAGCAAAAAAATACGATCGCGTCCACTCTGAGCGCCAACGTCAACAAAAACATGTTCTATTCCCAGGTTCGCAAATACCCTTCCGTTCTGGAAATGTCCCTGTATGGCGACAACATTCCGAAGGAAGTGTATACGAATCTGATTGATACGATTCACGAAAGCCTTCCCTTGCTCCAGCGCTATATGAAGCTGCGCAAGAAGTTGCTTGGTGTAAATGAGCTTCATATGTACGACCTGTTCGCCCCGCTTGTGGAAGAATACAAATGGGATATCACCTATGATGAAGCCAAGAAAACGGTTGAGGAAGGACTGCAGCCGCTGGGTAATGAGTATCTGGAGGTGCTCCGTGCAGGCCTCAAGGACCGCTGGATCGACGTTTACGAGAACGAAGGCAAACGGACCGGCGCTTACAGCTGGGGGGCTTACGGCACCCATCCTTACGTTCTGCTTAACCATAAAGACAACCTCAACAGCATGTTTACACTGGCGCACGAAATGGGTCATGCCCTGCACTCCTATTTCTCGGACGAAGCGCTAAAATACCGTGATGCCCAATACACCATTTTCCTTGCAGAAGTGGCTTCAACGACAAATGAAGCGCTGCTTATGGATTATTTGCTCAAAAAATCAACTGATCCGAAACAGAAGCTGTATCTGCTGACATACTATGCCGACCAATTTCGGACGACTGTGTTCCGTCAAACGATGTTCGCCGAGTTTGAGAAAATCATTCACGAGCGAGCCGAGGCTGGCGAATCGTTGACGCCGCAAGAACTGTCATCCATTTACTATGACTTGAACGTGAAATATCACGGGACAGACATGGTGGTCGATCAGGATATCGAAATGGAATGGGCACGAATCCCTCACTTCTACACCAGCTTCTATGTTTACAAATACGCTACCGGCTTCTCGGCGGCAACCAGCTTCTCCAAACAAATTTTGGAGGAAGGAAAACCGGCGGTTGACCGTTACCTTGGCTTCTTGAGAAGCGGCGGCAGCGACTACTCGATCAACATTTTGAAGAAAGCTGGCGTTGATATGTCCTCACCGGAACCGATCCGCGAAGCGATGAGCGTATTTAAAGAAGTGATCGAGCAAATGGAACAATTAACAAAATAACGAATTGTATTAGTTTGACGAATCCCTTGCCCCAAGCGGACAAGGGATTTTATACTGTTCTAGAAGGAGGTGTTCATCATGAAAATTCAATGGTCCCTGATCCTTGCGCTGGTGTTCGCTTTAATTACTGCTGTCTTTGCCGTTATCAATGTCGAACCGGTGCAGGTGAATCTGCTCTTCGGCTCCGTCAGCCTCCCTCTGATTCTGCTTATTTTAGGCAGCACGCTGCTTGGCGGCATCATCGTCGGCTCCTTCGGTATTTACCGAGGATACCGACTGCAAAAGGAAGTCAAGAGCCTACAGCAGAAACTCGTACATATCCAGGATGCGACCGGTTACACATTCCCCGAGCCTGAAAAGGCGGATGCGTCAAAAACAAAGCCAGCGGCGGACGACATGGACTTGCCTAAGAAATAGCCTGCTTCTATATTTATGAATTAATTATTTTTCCTTAAGGAGGTTTGACTCATGAGTACCGAAATTAAACCGAATGAAAGTTACATTTTAAATTTTCTGAAAACGCTGCTCGATACGCCAAGCCCTAGCGGATTTACCCATGACATTATGAAGCTGATTCAGCATGAAGCCAAGTCGCTTGGCATTCCTTTCTCCCAAAATGAAAAAGGCGGGGCTATTCTTACCCTAAAAGGCCAAGATTCCTCTCGGCGAATTGGGCTAAGCGCTCACGTGGACACGCTTGGGGCGATGGTCCGTTCCGTGACCGAGCGCGGTACACTCGCGATCACCTCAGTGGGCGGATTTATGATGCATAGCATCGAAAACGAGTATTGCCATATTCATACCCGCAGCGGAAAAATATACACCGGAACGATCCTGTCAACGCATCCTTCCGTACACGTGTACAGTGACGCACGCGACTTCAAACGCGAAGAGAAGAACATGGAGGTACGGATCGACGAGCTCGTCGAAAATAAGGATGATGTGCTGAAGCTGGGCATTTCCGTCGGCGACTTCATTTCGTTTGACGCCAGAGCCATCATTACGCCAAGCGGCTACGTGAAGTCCCGCCACCTCGATGACAAAGCGAGCGTAGCCGCTTTGTTTGGCCTGCTCGAATCGAGCAGCCGCGAAGGCTGGACACCGCGGAACGACCTTGTATTCCTCATCTCCAATTATGAGGAAGTCGGGCATGGCGCTGCATGGATACCGGAAGGCATCCATGAAATGATCGCGGTCGATATGGGCGCCATGGGCGATGACTTGAGCTGCAAAGAGACGGATGTCTCGATTTGTGCGAAGGACTCCAGCGGCCCATACGACTACGCGATGACCGGCAAGCTGATCGAGCTTGCGGGAAGCCTTGGCATTCCGTATGCGGTCGATATTTATCCGCATTACGGTTCGGACGCCTCTGCGGCACTGCACGGCGGTAACAATATTCGGGCTGCGCTAATCGGTCCTGGCGTTCATGCCTCTCACGCGATGGAGCGGACTCACAAGCAGGCGATCATCAACTCGACCCGTTTGCTTGCCGCCTATGTCACAAACTAATTGGAAGCGCTGGGGGACGGCCACGGCTTCAACCGCAGCCATTTTCCTCGGCATTGTACTGATGCTGTATTGGGGGAGTCGTTTTCTCCTCCCCCATAATTACTCCTTCCGCGAGGAAGTAGCGACGAACCAGGTTAAGCTGTATTCGCTCATTGTTCGTCCAGAGAACATCCGGCTTCAAGCTGCCGACCGCCCGCTTGGCGAGTACAGATTGTACGGGATCAACGGCGGTTTTTTTTATCAGGAAGCCATTTTATCGATTGCTGTGAATAACGATATCCCCGTTAGCGGAAAGCCAGGCACCTACGGATCAGGTTGGTTTAACGCTAAATATGCTCGCGGTACACTCGTTTGGGATGCGGCCGTACACCGTTTCTCCGTTCAGGTGGTGTCCTCTGCTTCGGAACTCACTGTTACAGATCGCAGAAGTTACTTTGCCCAGGGCGGCGTCAGCATGAACCTGCAAAATGACGCAGGCTGGAGAGCAGCTGTGGAGGCGGAGCATCTGCCGAGCCCGGACGAGGCAAGGCTGCGCTCGGGATTGGTGTTCGACGATACCGGGCGCCTGCATTTGATCGTAACACCAACCCGCTGTACGGCGGAGGAGTTTCGCAGTGCGATCAAGAAAGCCGCAGCCCCCGGTTCCGTAATGGATGGAATTTTCCTCGACGGCGACGGCTCGGCGCAGATGAACGCTGCCGAAGTCAAGCTGTATGGCGACTCGCGAGATCTGCGACAGATCATCGTGATCCGAAATGATAAATCTATATAAAAGCGGCAAGCACTGGATGTACTTATCTAGGGCTGCCGCTTTTTTGATGGATGAGCTGCTTTTTGTGGAGGCTGCTAGGGAGACTTGTCTGAGTTTTAGTTGATGAGTGCAGCCGCTGGTCCACCTGGCTGATTGTGACTCCTTTTTCTATCGAATTCCCCCCTAGTGTTACTTTTCTTACATTTTCCACTCCTACCCCAGTGATATGATTTGTGTATAAAGTTTTATCGTAAAACTAATTTAGACAAGGATAGGTTGTGATTATATGATGACGGCCCCCTTAGATTTATGTGAAGGAATTTGCGAAGCTACGCTGGACATCGCCCACAACTTGGGCAGATTGTTTTTTAATGACGGCGAAAATATTTTGCCGAGCAAATTCTTTATTCTACTGGCCTTATACCGCAACGGGAAATGCATGGTATCGCAAATTGCAGAGCAGGTCGGCCTATCCTCCAGTGCCAATACTATCGCCGTGAACAAAATGGTCAAGGAGGGCTTACTGGAGAGAATCAAAGACGAGAATGATAAACGCATTTGTTGGATCGAGCTCACCGCAAAAGGCAGGTCTGTGCTGGAGGAAATGCTGGAAAAACGAAACCAGGTATTCGTCAAAATTTTAAACGATTTTCCTGAAGAACAGCTGCTTGTTTTCTTTAGTTCACTTCAAACGATACGCGATAAATTTGATAAAACTATGCTTATGGAAGACTCTTACAAAAATATAGGGACTGGTGAATCAGATGCTGCTACAGATCGGACTTGATATCGGCTCAACCACCGCAAAAATCGTGGCCATGCACGATGGCCAAATCGTTCATCAGGATTATATTCGTCATTATTCAGATATAAAGTCGGCGGTACTATCCCTATGGAGCGATCTCAGCAACCGTTTTGCAGATGTACAGGTAAGCGTTTGCATGAGTGGTTCGTCAGGGCTTCAATTATCGGAAAATGCTGCGATTCCGTTTTTACAGGAGGTTGTCGCTTGTACGAAAGCGATCAAGCATATAGCTCCTGAAACGGATACAGCAATCGAACTTGGCGGCGAAGATGCGAAAATCATATATTTCCGCGGTGGAATTGAACAACGGATGAACAATGCCTGTGCTGGCGGAACCGGTGCTTTTATTGATCAAATGGCTGCGCTGCTGGAAACGGACCCTGCCGGACTCAACGAGCTGGCCAGCCGCCACGAAACCATCTACCCAATAGCTTCCCGCTGCGGTGTATTCGCGAAAACAGATGTACAGCCGCTGCTGAACGAAGGAGCACGCCGGGAAGACATAGCAGCGTCCATTTTCCAAAGCATCGTCACGCAAACGATTAGCGGATTGGCCTGCGGCCGCCCAATCCGGGGCAAGGTCGCTTTTCTCGGCGGCCCATTAACGTTTCTCCCTGAGCTGCGCCAGCGTTTTATCGAAACGCTTGGCCTTTCTAAGGATGAGGTCGTTTTCCCGGAAAATGCGCAGTATTTCGTCGCTATCGGTTCCTGTCTGCATAGTATCGATACTACGCCGCTCCCCATGAGCGAATGGCAGCAACGTCTCGAAAATGTTGATTTCTCATCAAGCCGCGAAGGCAGTCACCTCCTGCCTCCCCTGTTTGCTGATGAAGAAGATTTTGCAGCTTTTCAGGCACGTCATGGTGCCGCGAAAGCCCCGCGTGAAGAGCTTTCGAAATACAGCGGTCCCTGCTTTCTTGGAATCGATGCCGGATCGACGACAACGAAGCTGGTACTGACAGGCTCAGACCATCAAATATTACATACCTTCTACGGTGGGAACAAAGGCAACCCCCTCGTTTCCCTCTCGGATGCGCTACGCGAGATGTATGATATCCTGCCGGAGAATTGCTACATCGCCCGTTCCTGCGTTACCGGCTACGGTGAAGGACTGATGAAAGCCGCCTTCCGCATCGACAGCGGCGAGGTAGAAACGGTGGCCCACTATAAGGCAGCCTCCCACTTTATGCCTGACGTAGATTTTATCCTTGATATCGGCGGTCAGGACATGAAATGCATCAAAATTCGCGGCGGGGCGATCGATAGTCTTATGTTGAACGAAGCCTGCTCTGCCGGATGCGGCTCCTTCCTAGAAAGTTTTGCAGGAGCGCTGGGTCTTGAGATTGCAGAGTTTGCCGAACAAGCCTTGAAATCAACCCATCCTGTTGATCTGGGGTCGCGCTGTACTGTATTTATGAATTCCAAGGTCAAGCAGGTTCAGAAGGAAGGCGCCTCCCTGCCCGATCTTTCTGCCGGTCTCGCCTATTCCGTTATCAAAAATGCACTGCAAAAGGTGATCAAAATCCGCAATCCCGAGGATTTGGGACAGCGCATCGTCGTTCAAGGCGGAACCTTCTATAACAATGCGGTTTTACGTGCGTTTGAAAATCTGACCGGCCGACAGGTTATTCGCCCCGACATTGCCGGGATTATGGGCGCTTATGGCTGTGCGCTGATCGCCAGCGAGCAATACGATGGGACATCCGTCAGTCGGTTGCTGCCTAAGGACGAGTTGAACTCTTTTACGTATGAAGTTTCGCATGCCCGCTGCTCGCTCTGCAGCAACAACTGCGCTATGACAATCAGCCGCTTCCCGGACAAGAGCTTTCATGTCAGTGGCAATCGCTGCGAGCGCGGAGCAACCCAGAAGAAAACGAAGAACGATCTGCCGAACCTGGTGGAATATAAGTATGAGCGGATGTTTAATTACAGCCCGCTTACGCCGGAACAAACCGTTCGCGGCACAGTTGGCATCCCACGTGTGCTGAACATGTTTGAAAACTACCCATTTTGGCATACGTTTTTCACAAAGCTGGGGTACCGGGTAGTTTTATCACCAAAATCATCGAAAAAGCTGTACGAAACCGGAATGGAGACGATTCCTTCCGAATCGGTATGTTACCCGGCCAAACTGGCGCACGGACACATACAAAGCCTGATTCGAAGCAAGGTTGATTTTATATTCTATCCTGCTGTCATATATGAACGAAAAGAAGATACTTCGGCCGACAATCACTTCAACTGTCCCGTTGTAGCCTCCTATCCGGAGGTGATCCGGACCAACATGGATGGCCTGAAGGAGAGCGGCATTCCGCTGGTCAGTCCATTTTTAAACATCGACAATATTACGGCGGTGAAAAAGACGCTGCTTGAGACCTTCCCGGTCATTCCAAAGGAAGAACTCATATCCGCGATTGACGAGGCTCAGTTAGAAGCAGAACGAGCGAAGCAAGATATTCGTTCACAAGGAGAAAAGACGCTCGCAATGCTGGAGCGTACTGGGACTAAGGGGATTGTATTATGCGGGCACCCGTATCACAGTGACCCGGAAATCAATCACGGCATCTCCGAGCTGATCACCGGCATGGGACTTGCGGTACTGACGGAAGATGCGGTTTGTCATTTGGGAACAGTTAAAGATCCTTTGCCTGTCGTTAACCAGTGGATGTATCACGGCAGAATGTACCGAGCCGCCTATTTCGTCTGCGAACGGGATGATTTGGAGCTGGTTCAGCTTACCTCCTTTGGCTGTGGCATTGACGCTATTACCGCGGACACCATCCAGGATATTCTGGATCGGCATAACAAAACATTTACGTTAATCAAAGTTGATGAAATAAGCAATTTGGGGGCTGCACGCATACGGCTGCGGTCGCTGCTGGCCGCCATGAAGGAACGGGAGCAGGCCCGCATTACATCCGGTGTTTCGTCCGTACCGGCTGCCCCAGTCTCTTTTACCAAGGAAATGAAAGAGGAGTATACCATTCTTGCTCCGCAGATGTCCCCGATTCATTTCGAGTTGTTTGAAACGGTGTTTCGCGATGCCGGCTACCGGCTAAAGGTATTGAAAAAGGCGAGTAAAGAGATGACGGACGAAGGCTTGAAATTCGTCAACAACGATGCTTGCTATCCGGCAATCGTGACCATTGGGCAGATCATGACGGCGCTGCGAAGCGGGGATTACGATCCGAATCGAACCGCGGTCATTTTAACCCAGACCGGCGGAGGTTGCCGGGCAACCAATTATATCGCCCTTCTGCGTAAAGCGCTGAAGGAAGCCGATATGGCGCAAATCCCGGTGATTTCGTTGAACGCTTCCGGGATGGAAAGCCAGCCGGGCTTCAAACTGAATCTAAAACTCGTCAATCGGTTGATTGCCTCAGCTTGCTATGGTGACTTATTGATGCGCTTGCTATACCGCTTCCGTCCTTACGAGCTAAGAGCTGGCGATGTGGAGCTACTGTTCCGTAAATGGATGGTGATTTGCAAAGACTCTCTTCACCGCTTCTCCTTCAAAGATTATAAGGACAATATTCACATGATGGTCTCTGAATTCGAGGCGCTGCCGCAAACAGGGGAAACAAAACCACGGGTTGGCATTGTTGGAGAAATTCTGATCAAATTTCATCCCGACGCCAACAATCAAATCGTGAAGGTGATTGAGGACGAAGGCGGCGAGGCGGTTGTTCCGGATTTTCTTGATTTTATGTTCTACTGCTTATACAACCCGATTTACAAAGCGGATCATTTGGGAAAAAACAAAATGCTCGGATTCCTGAACCCCATGGTCATCCGTTATATGGAAATGTACCGTAAACCGATGAAGCGGGCTCTTGAGGCCAGTCGCTTCCTAAAAGCACCGGAGAGCATTTATGAACTTGCGGCAAAAGCCGGCCGTCTCGTGTCGATCGGCAACCAGATGGGCGAAGGCTGGTTCCTCACCGCCGAAATGATGGAGCTGCTGGATAGCGGGGTAAACAATATCGTGTGCATTCAGCCATTTGCCTGCCTGCCGAACCATATTACCGGGCGCGGGATGGTTAAAGGACTGAAAAACTTATATCCTGAAGCTAACATCGCTGCAATCGACTATGATGCGGGAGCCAGCGAGGTTAACCAAATCAATCGGATTAAGCTCATGATGTCGATCGCAAGCGGCGTACTTTGCTAGAGTCATAAAATCAAAAGCGGCCTTCGTCCAATGAAATTGGGTTGAAGGCCGCTTATCATTTTGCCAGTATGAAAATCTGCTTATTCCACCAAACGATGCTGGTACCATTTTTTGCCGAAATATCGCTTGATAAAAATAGCTCCTCTTATGCCCCATTCGAAATCCATTGCCAGCCATACGCCTAATATGCCAAACGGGAACACTACCCCGAGGATGTAACCTAACACCACACGAAACAGCCACATGGACAACATTGCCACAATAGATGTGAACTTCGCGTCTCCCGCAGCCCGCAGCCCCGATGGAGTAATGAAGCTGATTGGCCAAAGCGGGATTTGCATCAAAGTGTTAATGAGCACAATCCAGAAGATGTCGTCTACAATTTCGGCCGGAGGAGCAAATAATGAAACGAGCGGATAGAAAAAAGGCATGATCAAAATTCCCATGACAACGAAGGAAAATGAAGCGAGCCATATAAAGGAACGGATAAACTTTTTGGCGTCATCGATTTCATTTCGTCCAATGCACTGCCCGACAACTGTTACGATCGTAATCGACAGCGCGTTCGCCGGAATCTGAAAAACGCCGGCAATCGAAGCGCTGATCGCATTGGTAGCAATCGCATACGTGCCCAAACCTACGATAAACGTTTGCGTGAGCAATTTCCCACCGTTAAAAAAGAGCTGCTCCGCGGCAAACGGCACGCCGATGAACATAATTTTTTTCAGCATAGACCACTTCACGCGAAGGGTTTCCCGAATCCGAAAATGCAGGGATGTTTCCATCTTCACCAAATAATAAATCGCACAGGCTGCCCCCAAATATCGGGCGATATTAATCGAGATGGTCATGCCGAGAATTCCCATATGCGCCACATTGATCAAAACGAAGTTTAAGAGCACGTAAGTGAAGTTTAAAATCAGCGAGAGCGCGAGTGAAGCCCTCGTTTTCCCGATCCCACGAAGTACCCCGCTTACAGCCTGAACGATCGCAATCCCGCAAAATGATATGCCGCTGCCAATCAAATAGGTCCGAGCATTGTTGTAAACATCGGCTTCCGCTGAACCAAACAGCAGCTTTAAGGTTGGATTATGTAATACGATCACGAACAAACTGATAAATACCGATAGCAGAAAAACAGACGAAACCGACCCCGCTGCCGCCTTGGATACCATTTGGTCGTTCCGACTGCCTTTATACTGAGCCACTACAACTGTTCCGCCGGTGGCAACCGCGACAAACACGTTGACGAGGAAAATGTTAAGGGCATCAACCATATTGACCGCACTGACGGCGGCAACCCCCGATGAACTGATCATCGCTGTATTGATAAGATTGAGGAGAATGATAAACGCCTGGTCGATCAAAACCGGGAATGTTAAAGAGATAATCTGGTGATAATCAACGGATTCCCCGGAAAAGTGCTTGTTCAGAAACTTATGAGTCCTGTCGCTTAGTTGTTGTCCACTAATCACATCATCACTTCTTTTTCATTGGTGTCGTTGTATCTTTTAGAAAAAAATAAAGACCCTTCCATAGAAGAGTTTGGCTGATCCAGATAAACTTTTTTAGGCTATTTCTGTCGTCCCCAATATGCACTATGATGTATTATATCATATTTTTGGAAATTTTGATTTCCAACATGTAGAGATTTGATGAAATGATGATAAAAAGGAGCTGAACATCAGCTCCCTTTAGAAAATACTTATTGAATTATGAATTCCGCTGGGCTTCAATTTTCTCCGCCAGCTCATTCAAGTATGCCCAACGCTCCATCAGCCGCTCCAGCTCGGCTTCGGCAGCCTGCTGCTTCTGCATCAGCTCCTGCAGACGGACAGCGTCGCTAGCTGCAGTCTCCATCTCTGCGGTGATTTTGGCAAGCTGCTGCTCCGCCGCTTCTACCATGCCATCTATGGCTTCGTACTCCCTCTGCTCGTTATAGCTGAACTTCAATTTTTCGTTTCGGGACATATTTCTGCTGCTGTCTCCTGCTGCATTTTGAACCGAATCCGCGGCGGATGCCTTGGACTTAGCCGTCTCCCCTGCTTTGCTGCGGCCTATTTCCTCTGAACCACCAGCGCTTCCTTGCACCCGCTCCTCATAGTCACTATAGTCGCCAACATGAACGGCCACGACCCCGCCGCCTTCAAAGGCCATAATTTTATCCACGGTTCGGTCCAGAAAGTAACGATCATGGGATACGGCAAACACAGCGCCGGGAAACTCATCCAAATACGCCTCCAGCACGGTCAACGTCTGAATGTCGAGATCGTTCGTTGGTTCGTCCAGCAGGAGGACGTTTGGGGCCCCCATCAATACGCGAAGCAAGTACAGCCGCCGCTTCTCACCGCCCGACAGCTTTGCGATCGGAGTCCACTGCATGGCCGGAGGAAACAAGAAGCGCTCCAGCATTTGAGCAGCGGTTATCCGCGTACCATCAGCCGTGGTGACCACTTCCGCCTCCTCCTTGATATACTCAATCACCCGCTGGCTTCCGTCCATCTCTTGATGCTCCTGGGTAAAATAACCCAGCTTCACCGTCTGACCGATAACGATTTCGCCTTCATCCGGCTGTATTCGACCCGCGATCATGTTCAGCAAGGTCGATTTGCCGCTCCCGTTAGGTCCAACGATGCCGACTCGATCACCTGGAACCGCCGTATAAGTTAAATCCCCAATGAGCAGCCGATCTTCCACCGATTTACGCAAGCCTTCAATCTCCACAATCTTGCGGCCAAGACGAGTTGATGCGACCGAAATATCCAGTGAATCGCTTTTGTATTCGGTTTTGGCAGCCTGCAGCTTCTCAAAGCGTTCAATTCGCGCTTTCTGCTTCGTTGAGCGTGCTTTGGCTCCGCGGCGAATCCAGGCAAGCTCCGTGCGCAGCAGGTTTTGCCGTTTCTGCTCGGACGCAGCCTCCCTCTCCTCGCGTTCGCTCTTCAGCTCAAGGAATCTACTGTAGTTCGCTTCATAGCGGAACAACCTTCCGTGATCCAGCTCCAGCATGACACCGCACACGCGGTCCAGGAAATACCGATCATGTGTAATCAGGAGAAGCGCCCCGCGCCGCCGCTGCAAAAATGTCTCCAGCCAAGTGACGGTGTCATTGTCAATATGGTTCGTTGGTTCGTCCATAATGAGCAGCTCGCAAGGAACAATCAGCGCGGAAGCGAGCGCTACCCGTTTACGCTGACCTCCGGATAAACTCCCCATACTCTGGTTGAAATCCGTTATGCCTAATTTGGACAGTACGCTCTTCGCTTCGCTCTCCAGCCCCCACGCATCCTGCTTGTCCATCTCCTGGGCAAGTCGGGTCACTTCGGCCTGCAGTTTCGCGTCGCCAGGTTTATGCTCCAGCAGTTCCTCGGCCTCCATATAGGCCGATACGACTTGGAGCTTCGGCTCGCTCCCTTGAAATACACCACGCAGAACCGTTATGTTGGGATCATATTCCGGGTTCTGGGCGAGAAATGTTACCCGTACTCCGCGGTTAACGGCGATTTTCCCCTCATCGGCTTGCTCCATACCGGCGATCACCCGTAGAAATGTTGATTTACCCGTTCCATTCACACCGATGACGCCGATCTTATCATTTTCTTCCATACCGAAAGAAACGTCCTGAAACAGCACTTTCTCTCCGTAGCTCTTCGTGATATGTTCTACTGTTAATATATTCATTCAGGACCCCTACTTTACATAATCATTGCAATTCCAATCGCAAGCCCCCCGGCAGCTAAGGAACTCAGCAAATTCACCATATCGTTGCTCATCCATTCTAGTCCCCGCAGCCGTTCAGTAGGACGCCCGCAGTGGGCAGTCACCTCAACGCTCTTGCCGCAAACCGGGCAGCGGTTCATCCGTTGAAGCGTTGCTCCCAGGAAGGAATCGGCAAATGCCCCGGCAAATCCGGAAAGACCACCAACCAAAATCCACTTCCAAAGCGGCAGGTTGGGTAAACCTGTATTCGGCCCCGTCCAATGCAGCAGCAGCCATGCGGCCCCGCCGATGATGGCAGCGCCGATGAGCGCCGCAGAGCTGCCCAGGAAGGTTACCCCTCCAGAAGTTCCTGGCGGAATCTTTTTGCCGTTCAGTACTGAGCGTGGTGGTTTTTTACTAAGCCCACCCCATTCCGTGGCCCATGTATCCGCCGTTACCGCAGCCATTGTACCAACGAAAAAATAACTCCAATCGGCGTGCGGCCATAACCAGTTTCCGAGGCAGGCCAGCATCCCGAGCCCACCGTTAGCGAGCACCTGTCCGGCATCTCTTTTCCCGCTTTTCGCATACGATTTCTCCAGTTCTTCTTTGCGGTCCCCACGAAAATGAGAGAAAACCGATGAACTGACGAAGAACAGAAGTAAAATGCCGAACCAAAACAAATTCCCTGCCCCATAATACACCGTTCCCATGACGATTGCAGCCAGCATTCCTGAAAAAGAAAGCGAACGCTTCGTGTAGGCGGCCGCAGACACAAGCAGGGCGCAAAGCGCCCCCACAATCCAATCCATCATCATACTCGGGATGGGCCAGACTCGATTATGCAGCTACCCAGCACCTGTGAACCATAAATAAGCTCCAGTTTGTCTCCCGCATATACCGGGCCAACCCCCTCCGGCGTTCCTGTAAAAATCAAATCACCTTCGCCAAGACCATAGTGCTCCGCAATGTATTCTACAATGGTTTGCAGCGAGAAGATCATGTTGCTGACATTGCCGCGCTGCACCATTTCTCCGTTTATCCGAAGCAGGAAGTCCTCTTTTGCCACCTCAGCTTCACCCGGAAACGCAATATACGGCGTCATCGGAGCTGAACCGAGAAAACCCTTGGCCGCAGTCCATGGATGCCCCTTCTTTTTCAGCTCGTTCTGTACATCTCTCAGTGTAAAATCGATGCCAAACGCGATAACATCCACAAGCTCGTCCACACTCATCCCCGGTTGATAGGGGCGTCCAATACGCAGTACAAGCTCGGTCTCATAATGCACCTCGCCCCGCTCTTCAGGCAGCTTAATTCCTTTTCCGTCCATCGCCAGAACAGCGTGAGACGGCTTTAGAAAAATCATCGGCTCGGTTGGCACATCGTTCCCGAGCTCTTTGGCATGCTGCCGGTAATTTCTACCGACGCAATATACATTTGCCACCATTTTATTCATCATTCACGTTTCCCCCAGAGATAGTTTCTATTACGACTCCGCCATCGCTTTGCGCCAAATATCGGGCCGGTTCGTGCAGAGTAGAATATCCTTGTGAAGCGCAGCGGTACGCCGCAGTGATTTAACATCATCCATCGTCCAAGCCATAATTTCAATTCCGCGACGAATCGTCTTGGAGACGAGATCCGCCGTCAGAGACTTATAGCGAATGGAGAGAAAAGAACAGTTCAGCAGTTGCAAACGAAGAAGCAAATCCTTCGGGTTGCCGTCGATGATAAGTCCGGTACGAATACCGCGTCCGATTTCGTTAACCTTCGCCAGGATGCGTGGTTCAAAGGAGGTCAGCACAACCTCGTGTTCCATGTGGCGTTTTTTGACTGCGGAGATCACTTTTTCCTCAATGCAGGGGTATAGATTGCCTTCCGTCTTGATCTCGATATTAGCCCGCATCCGCCCGGCGATCATGTCAAGAAATTCGTCCAGGCTAATCAGGCGTTCTCCCTTAAAATCTTTCGATTTCCAGCTTCCGGCATCCAATTTCTGCAGCTCCGCCCACGTTTTCTGCTTCACCGGTCCCCGGCCGTTCGTTGTCCGATTTAGCGTGAAATCATGGATCAACAGAGGAACTCCATCCTTTGACAGCTGCACATCGACTTCCACCCAATGGACATCAGGCTGCTCCATCGCCAGTTTGATCGCGGCCATCGTATTCTCCGGCGCAATTCCGGAAAAACCGCGGTGAGCCACACAAGGATTTTGCATCTTCTGCCCCCTTCTTTCGTGCTACTCCGTAAACGCTGCTATACGCTGCTCAGTGGGAAATGAACCAAATCTGCCTGTCTTTTTCGCACCCAACGATAATACTTCTCCATTGCTTCCAATCTTCACGCCCGGAGAATAGCTTTGCACTTCCCTCAGCAACTTGCTCCCCTCCTGCTTATTCATCGGAACCGGCTGTCCCAGCTCTGTGCGGTAAGGGATCAGCTGCATCGTACATGCTCCTTTACGAGTGCATTTTACCGCAAAAATAGCTGTTTCCCATGTCTTTGGATCCTTCGACTTTGTGAAAATGAAGTTGCCTGTACTGTAAGCAATCCACTTCCCTTTATAATTCTCCAACCCTTGAAGGACGTGGGGATGCCCGCCGATGACCAAATCTGCTCCCGCATCGATAAAGGAGTGGGCCAAATCTTTCTGATGCTTCTCCAGCACAGTAACACGTTCTTTTCCCCAATGGGTAACGACCAGCACCACATCGGCATTTTTACGAGCTGCCTTTATCGCTTTTACGGCAAGATCAGGTTGATATACCGAAGCGACACCGGCTTGTGTTTTTCCGGCTGCCCAACTTGGCTCAGGCATAACACGACTAAAACCAAACAAGGCAATTCGGATGCCTTTGCGTTCGATATATGCTGGAGCATAGGCGTCCTTGCTGTTATTTCCCGCTCCGGCATGAACGATTTTGTACTGATTTAAATATTTTATGGTGTCCCGAAGGCCTGAAATGCCATGGTCCAAAATATGGTTATTCGCTAAATTCACTGCATCGACTCCAGCCATCTCCATCGAAGCGAGCGCCTTCGGCGACGACTTGAAAACAAACTGTTTGTTCTTAGCCGCCTGGCCGCCCTTCGTCACCGGAGTCTCCAAATTCAGTACGGTTAGGTCATCTTTTTGAAACAAATTTTGTACATATTTATATGGATAATCATACCCAGCTTTCTCCAGCTTCTCGGCAACTTTGCTCGAAAAGATCGTATCGCCTGCAAAATGAATCAGCAGCTCATCATCACGGACTCCGCCGATGGGTGACCCTGGCTCGTTAACCAGATCAAGCTCATCCGGGTTCTGCTCCGCCTCCGCTACACCATCCCCCGTCAGGAGGTTATCACCAGCTTCGTTCTCGTTTTCCGGCTGTCCTTCGGGGGATGTTAGCCCCGTATTTTGTCCTCCTTGCCCATTCGTAACACCACTAGGATTCGTCTGTACCCCGGATGGACTTTTCACCGGACTGCCCTGCTGCGTTCGCTCTCCTAAATAAAAGTAGGCCCCCAGCACAATGATCAAAGTGATAAGCGTTAAGTTCACCATTAACCAAATGCGGTTAAGCCGCCGTTGTTTTTCCTGCTTTCGTTTTTTTGATTTTTCAGATCTTGGTGGATACATTACGGACTCCTTTTAAAGCTTTATTTGAACCGTATTGATTTTATTATATCAGGTATCCGGAAATAAATAGAACCCCTCGCCTATTTTCAGGAAAGGGGCCTAGTAGATGATGAAGAGTTTTGTTACTCCTTACGCATGTGCAACTTCGAACTTAGATGCCATTCGCTCGGCTAATTCCTTGGCTTGCTTAATGCAATCCGGCAAACCGACGCCTTCAAAAGCCGCTCCGGTAGCATAAACATTTGGTACTTTAGACTCCATTTGCCCGCGCAGCGCAGCAATTTGCTCTAAATGACCAACCGGGTATTGCGGCATCGATTTGGGCAGACGGGTAATTTCCGAAAATAGCGGCCGTGCAGTAATATTCATCAGTTTGTTGAGGTCCTTTAGCACTAGCTCGGTCAATGCCTCGTCAGATAGAAATACGTTCTCTTCATTTCCCGAGCGGCCCACGTAACAACGCAGGAGCATTTTGTCATCTGGACTCGTATGCAACCACTTAATGCCGGTCCAGGTGCAGGCCGTGATATTCAGCCCTTCCTTCCGCGGAACGAGGAAACCTGAACCGTCGAATTTGCCGGTGACATCCTGTCTGTCAAAAGCCAGAACAACGTTCGCTACCGACACATAATTGATCGCATCCAGCGCACTCACATCAACGTGCGGTCTGAGAAGCCCGGCCGCGGTAAAAGCAGGTACTGTGACAACAACGTCGTCCGCTGGCAGCACCTCGCCTGAGGATAGCGCGATTTCATAAGCTTCCTCTCCAGTTCGGCGAATGTCCGAAACTTCACTATTTAGGCGCTGATCAACATCCCCAAGCTCTTGAACGAGCCCGTCAATGAGGCTTTGCAGTCCATTGCGAAAAGTGAGAAACGCGCTGCGCTTTGTTCCGGTGTGCGTTTCCTTCGGCTGCTTGCCCGTCATCATTCCTTTGATTAAGCTGCCATAAGTCCGTTCAAGCTCTGCAAACTGTGGAAACGTCGATTTCAGGCTCAGCTTATACGTATCGCCCGCATAAATCCCGGCCAGCAGCGGCTCGGTCATATTTTCCAGCACCTCAGCACCCAGTCGCCGTTCGATGAAAGCCCCCAAAGATTCGTCCTCCTCACTCATTCTAGGAGGAAGCACAAAATCCATCATAGCCCTGGCCTTACCGCTTACAGACACGAGGCCGCTTTCCAGGAACGGCTCCAATTCGGTCGGGATGCCCAACACCAGTCCGGACGGCATCGGATGAAGCTGCCCGCCGTTCACAATATACGTTTTCTTGGCATTCGGATTCATTTGTACCAATTCTTCGTCCAAGCCCAGTTCGCGAGCCAGATCGATCATCGCTGTTTTCCGGGCAAGGAAGGAGTCCGGGCCCTTTTCGATCACGAAATTGTCGCGGCGCAGGGTATCAATTTTCCCACCCATCGCCCAGCCTTGCTCCAGAATCGTTATTTTCGGCTCCAGACCCTTTTCCCGGTAAAACTTACGGATGTAAAAAGCCGTGCTAAGCCCGGTCAGTCCCCCGCCGATGATGACAACCTTACGAAAAGAATTTCCCATGCTTCTTCATCTCTTTTCCCAAGTTTTCATAACAGCATCACTAAGCGTCTCCATATAAAGTGGATCCGTGTTCAAGGAGTCAATACGTTCCAGTCGCATATCTAGTTCCTTGGCAATCTTCTTGGCTTCAATGTCCAAATCGTACAAAACCTCTAAATGATCGGACACAAAACCTACCGGAGCGACAAGTACATCCTCCACCTGCTCCTGGCTTAAATCCTTCAAGGTATCGAGAATGTCCGGTCCAAGCCACGGCTCGGCGGTTCGCCCCGCGCTTTGCCATGTAAACTGCCAGGACGTAATCCCGCATTTCTCGGCAACTGCTTTAGACGTTTCCAGCAGCTGTTCCTGATAGGGATCGCCCATTTGCAGTATTTTTTCCGGTAAGCTGTGTGCGCTGAATAATACCCTAACTTGATCTCGGTTTGCGCCAGCCTCTACAAACTGGTCGAGCTTACGGGATACTCTGTTCGCCAAGGCCTCGATAAGCTTCGGATGCAAATGGTAGCTATGTACAAATCTCATAGAGATGCCGACTTCCTGCGCCTTGGCTTCCGCCCGTTTAATGTATCCGCCGATGCTCATGACGGAGTAATGGGGTGCGAGTACAATTCCAATCGCTTCGGTAATTCCATCCTTGGCCATTTCGGCAACGCCGTCTTCGATAAAAGGATAGGCATGTTTTAGGCCTTGGTAACACTTGAAATCGGGTGTACCTTCCCCCTTCAGACGATCCAATGTTTCCTGAAGCGCTGCCACCTGGTTGTCGGTATTGGCCCGAAGCGGAAACACTCCGCCCACGATGGCTTCATAGCGGCCGACCAACTCCTTAAGCTGCTGCTCCGTTGGTGGATGTCCGCGGCGTATATGGGTATAGTAAGACTCTATTTGATCCAGGCTTTCCGGTGTGCCATAAGACATGACCAGTACGCCGGTCTTTGATTGATCCAATCTGATTCACCTCACTACTTCGTATTCAATATGGCTTTTCGGACGATAGCTTCTTCCGAATAGCTGTGAACAAACTCCGTCAATTCCTTGAGCTTATCTATCGACGCTTCTGGAAACAGGCCATGTCCCAGGTTAAAAATAAATCCCGGCGACTCGATCCCCTCATCGATGATTTCCTTCGCCTGCTGCTTGATGATCTCCATCGGTGCAGTGAGGACATATGGATCCAGATTGCCCTGCATCGTATAACGATCGGCCGTACGGCGGCGGCCTTCTTGAATCGACACCCGCCAGTCTAGTCCGATACAATCGGCCTCAATATGGATTAGAGACCCGAGAAGCTCTCCGGAGCTGACTCCAGGGAAATAAATTTTCGGTACATCCAAATCGTGAAGTTCGGCAAAAATACGGGTAATCGTCGGAAGTACATATTTTTCAAAATCTTTCGGAGCGAGTGTGCCAACCCAGCTGTCAAACAGTTGAAACGCCTTGCCGCCGCTTTTTACATGGGCTCGCAAATAAGCGATAACCATGTCGCCTAGCTTGTCCATGAGCTTAAACCACAGCTCGGGCTCGCCATACATCATCGATTTGGTACGGATATAGCTTTTGGACGGTCGTCCTTCGATTAAGTAGCTGGCGATTGTAAACGGCGCCCCTGCAAATGTAATCAGCGGAACGTCAAGCTCTCGGTCCAAGATAGAAATCGTTTCCAGTATATGTGAGAGATCGCTTTCTACATCAATCGGTTTTAAACGGTCAATGTCGGCCGCGGTACGAAGCGGATGCTCAATGACCGGTCCGATGTTCTTGACGATGTCGAATTCGACGCCGAGGGAAGCAACCGGATTCATAATATCGGAATACAAAATGGCCGCATCCACCCCTAGCTTGCGGACGGGCATCATCGTAATTTCGGCGGCCAGTTCCGGCTGCCGGCAAATCTCTAGCAGGCTGTACTTTTCTTTGATCTTCCGATAATCAGGATCATATCTGCCCGCCTGGCGCATGTACCAAACAGGGATACGTTCCACTTCCTGTCGTTTGCAGGCGCGGATAAAGAGATCATTATAAGCCAATCCATTTTCCCCCAATTCTTCAATAGTGCTAGCCTAAACCTACACTATAAACATTCTAATTTACATTATGCCCTTTTTGATTGTAAGTAACAACTATCACAATGGGCAAACGAATGACAATCATATGACATTGCTCCCGAAGCGATTATTCCACAATGTGGTATACTAATAGAACTTTGTTTACAACAACTAGATTTCCGCGCGGAAAGGAAGTGAAAGCACCGTGAAGACCTGGAAAGTAAATCTCATCGTGCTTTGGTTCGGCAGTTTTTTAGTGAACGCTGGAATGACCATGATAACCCCATTTCTATCTCTATACCTGGCGAGAGACCTGGGTGTTCACGGTGAGCAAGCGATCGGACTTTGGGCAGGTTCGATTTTTGCGGCTAACTTTGCAACCTCCTTTATTTTTCAGCCGATTTGGGGGAAGTTGTCCGATAAGTACGGGCGTAAAATCATGCTACTTCGCTCCGGCTTCGGGATGGCCATAGTTATAACGATGATGGGCTTCGCCACACAGCCTTGGCATCTGCTCGCCTTGCGGCTGCTTAATGGTACAATTTCCGGCTTTAACCCTGCTTCTGTGTCGCTGATTTCGGGTACAGCACCGAAAGAACGGATGGGCTTTGCTATGGGAACGATCCAATCCGGCAATGTGGCCGGAACGATACTCGGTCCATTGATCGGTGGGCTTATGGCAGATTGGGTGGGATTTCGGCCGATCTTTTACATTACGGGGAGTTTGCTGTTTACTGCTTCCCTCCTTGCCTTGTTGTTTGTACGTGAGAAGTTCGACCGGGAGGAGGCCGCCCACGCCCCGCAAATTTCCGTGCTGCAGGGCTTTCTCGAGTTAAACAAAACACCGCAGCTTACCGCTTTGTTTGCCGTAACGTTTCTGCTGCAATTTGCTATGCTTAGCCCAATGTCGCTGCTGCCTTTGTATGTGGAAAAACTGCATGGCGTAGCAGCCAATGTGACTTTCTGGGCCGGGTTTGTCAGCGCCGTAACCGGAATCTCCAACATGGTGACTTCCCCGATACTGGGCCGGGTCAGCGATAAGGTTGGCGCACATCGTGTCCTTACGTTTTGTCTCATTGGGGCGTCGGCAACGCTGATCCCGCAAGCGTTCGTGCAAACCGTCTGGCAGCTTATAGCCATCCGATTTCTGATGGGCGTGTTTATGGGCGGACTGCTGCCCAGCGTCAACGCGCTCATTCGCTTCTATACGCCGGACGGTATGGAAAGCCGGGCATTCGGCTTCAACAGCAGCACGCTGGCACTTGGAAATATGCTCGGCTCCCTGATCGGCGGCTTCTTGTCCGGGTTCATCGGCATCGAAGGGCTGTTTATCATTTCTGGCATTATGCTGCTGGTCAACACGATGTGGGTGCGGTGGAAGCTTTATGCGAACCCGAAGGTTGCGGTTGGCAAGTAGGGCAGGGGAGTAGTAGGTCAACGAGCGAGAATACTCATGTCCACGATTCCCGATGCGCACCATCCATCACTAAATGTATTTAGTACATTTATTTCTGGCTGAAATGGTTATTTTTGAATTTTAGTTGTAAAAAATACATTCATATTGGGCCAATTTGGTTTGCCAGGGTTGTTTCGTTCCTTTTAGCTGCACTATATACATTTAAATGCTCAATACTGCCACTAAGGCGATCTTTTAAATGTACTAAATGCAATTAAATTCTAGCTAGAGTGAAGGGCTGAAACTTTTTTTTTTTTTTCAGCCCCTCCTCATCAAACCGTACGTGAGGTTTTCCCTCATACGGCTTTCCGATGTTCGTCATTCATGTGCGTGCAGTTTACAAAAGCGTTTTGAGTCCATATTGTATGGATAGTGATTTCACTTCACGCAACGAGCTCATCCATCCAGCTCGTTGACGTTTCTTAGCGTACCATCTTGCGAGTCGGATCAGGATGTACCAGTCCAGTTTTGCCATCTTTCTTTGGCTGCAAGCTGTGAAGTAGTAGTTACGCCATCCCTGAATTTTAGGGTTTAGGTAATCTACATGCTCCTGAATTGATTTGTGGCGCATCTTTGGTGGAGCTAGCTGCTTTTTCACCACTTCTCTTATCCGTTCCTCCGCCTTACGGCACAACCATTGCTGGGTTGTATGGTACACCTGACCTTTAGACGTTTCAGCCTTTGTCTTTCGGTGGTGCATTCCTAAGAAGTCGAAGCCTTCTTCCCCTGTCCAAAGTCCGACGATGCGCGTTTTCGTTGGGTGAAGGATTAACTCCAGTCGTTCCATAATCGCTCTTATGAGTTCATATGCCCGCTCTGCATCCTTCTTTGTTTTGCAGATAACCACAAAATCATCTGCATAACGTGTTAGTTCTCCAACCTTGCTGCCATGTCGTTCCCACAGGAGGTCAAAGTAATTCAGGTAGATGTTCGCAAGCAACGGAGAAATCACTCCCCCTTGCGGTGTACCTAGATCTGAGCGCCTGACCTTACCTTCCTCCATGACTCCCGCACCTAGCCACTTTCGTACCAATTTTAGAATTCGCCTGTCGCTGATTCGCATTTCCACCAGCTTCATGAGCTTCTCTTGGTTGATGTTGTCGAAGTAGCCTTGGATGTCGACGTCAACCACCCAGTTTCCCTTGCGATTGCATGCTTTCCGAATACGTTCCAGCGCTTGCTTCGCACTTCTCTTTGGCCTGAAGCCGAAGGACGTTTCTTGAAAATCTGCTTCGAAGATGGGTTCAATGACTAGCTTGGTTGCCATCTGTATGACACGGTCTCTGACCGTGGGAATGCCTAATGGTCGCTGTTTTCCGTCCTTCTTTGGGATGTACTGGCGTTTTACGGGTTGCGGATGATACTTCCCTTCCTTGAGCCGACGATGGCAGTTCATGATAAAGTCAATTTCTCCTTGCTCCTCAATGTCTGCTAATGTCTCCCCGTCGATTCCGGCTGAGCCTTTGTTGGCTCGTACCCTTCGCCAGGCCTCCCACAGAATGTCTAGCCGATAGACCTTGTCATACAACGCGTGAAATCTTCGCTTCTTGTTTTCCTTGGCCGCATGACCTAGCTTCTCTTGGAATTCTTGAACGTTTTCCTTTGGTGTCGTTAGCCGTTGGGCATTCACTGACTCGTACCTCCTTGAAAAGCATGAACAAAGCAGGGCTCCTTCCCTCCCGCAGGTTGTGTTGTCCTACGTTCCTCGGTAGTATGAGCCCCTCGGACTCCCTTCCTGCAGGCCGCTCACTTCACCTTTGGCTTATAGAACGCCTCTTTACGAGTATCAAAAAAAAAATTCGTGCAGGGGAGGGTCTCCCCAGTTCACTGCATCCTCTTTCATACCATGCCGCTCCCTCTACGCCGGAGGATTCTTCGCTGCCGCTCCAAGTTCTAAGCAGCTTCCGTGGCCTTCGTCCATGCACACGGGACTCGGCTTCCTCTCTTCCCTCTTGCAAGGCCTTTTTGACGACGCGGCAGGATTCACTTGATGTTACGGCCTGGTATGTTGCTCGCCCCGTCTCTGACGGGTACTTTCGTCGATACGCTTTTACGTACAGATTTCGCCATACGCAAGTATCCTAGCTACGCGGGGGCTTGGCCCCTCCCGCGACCGGATTTTCACCGATTAGAAGATGCGTGCCTCTGGGCACGCTATGCACAAAAAGGCCGGGCGTTTACCCGGCCTTCCGCTTACATCAGCTTATCCCTGATTCACCTAACCTGCCTGTTTTTTCCAGTTATTAGTCATAATCTACATGACAGTCGAATTGTACTGTCCGATCTTCTCCGTAATCTGCTTGGCTGCGTCTTCAAGCGCCTGCTTTGGCTGCTTTTTCCCGTTCAAAGCACAACGGTTTTATAAAGGGAGAGTCTGTTTCGCAAATTCATAAAAAGCAAGCGCATCTTCCCAAGAAGCAAATCCGGCTTGAGCCTGCTTATCGCTGCCCCCACCTTTGCCGCGGAATTCCCCAAGATGCTGTTTAAAGAAAACGCCGCAGGAAACGGGGGTACTTCCGCTATGCGCCAAAAGCACTTTGCAATCCGCTTCAGTCGCCAAAACCACGAAACCATTGGTTTCAGCGGTGAGCTTTGCGGCCAAATTTTGCGCATCTTTCAGTAGTAAATCTGTAAAGACATGAGCGATCAGGCTTCCTTCTTGCTGCGTGAGCAGCTCCCGTGCGATAAATTCGTTGTTTCGTTCCTTAAGTCTCGACAGTTCTGCCTGCAACTGCTGTTGTTCGGATTCCCACTTCTCAATACGCTCCAGAATACCTTCTTTTCCAACTTTAAATTTGGACGTTAAAAGCCCTAAAATCCGCTCATCTTCACTAAATTCGACCAGCGCACGTTTGCCGCATTTAAAGTAAATTCGGACGTTTCCTTTTTGCTTTTCGGTTTTGAGCAGCTTGATGATGCCGATTTCACCCGTGGCCGAGACGTGCGTCCCGCCGCAGCCGTTGTATTCCACGTCCTTCATTTCGACAATGCGAATGTGATCCGTTACTTTGGGCGGTTTCACCAGCGGCAGCTTTGCCGCCTCCTCCCCAGACACAAAATAGCTTAGAATCGGGTGATTCAAATATATGTGGCGGTTTGCATCTATTTCGATGGCACTGAGTTGGTCCTGGGTCAGTTCCGGCTTATCCACATCGATCGTGCAATAATCGTTACCGAGGTGGAAGCTTACAGTCATCGCTCGATAAAGATCTCGGCATACGGCGGAGAGAAGGTGTTGACCGCTATGCTGCTGCATATGATCAAACCTGCGGTTCCAGTTAATTACGCAATTAACCTCCGGCTCTTCCGGAAAACGCTCGACTTTGTGCAGCACTTCATCATTTTCATCGATAACATCCAGTACGGCAATCCCTTGAATCGTTCCTTCATCGCAAGGCTGTCCGCCCCCGTGCGGATAAAAGGCCGTCTTTTCCAGAATCACATAAAGGCCATCCTCACGCTCCAGCGTCTGGCTGACGTGGGTTTGCCACTCGGTTAAATAGGAAGAATCATAATAGAGTCTTTGGGTCATGAGTCAAGTTCCTCTTTCGGTATTCTTATTTTGCTGATTATCATATCATAGATTTGCTTTCACAGAAAAAAGGACTGTTCAACAAGGAAAACGAAGCTGAATTATCATGGTTATACAAAAGTCCCAGTGATATGATAATATCATGGGACTTGATTTTTATGGCAGGAGGAGTAGAAATGATTAAACTAAGAGAAGCCGAACTAGAGGACTTGCCTGAAATGCTCGATATTTACAACGAATCCGTGCTGAATTCCACAGCCACCTTTGATTTAAAAGCCCAGACGATGGAAGAGCGCGCGGCCTGGTTTCATAAATATGGAGGCCGATACCCACTGATCGTTGCGGAGCTTCAGGGGAAAGTAGCCGGCTACAGCTGCCTTAGCCCGTTTCGAGCCAAACCGGCTTACAACGATTCCGCTGAGCTGTCTGTTTATCTAGCTCCCGCATTTCGCGGCCAAGGCATTGGGTCGGCTCTGACAGAAGAAATCCTGAAACGGTCCAGAGAGCTTGGCTTCCACACGGTGATCAGCGGCGTGGTCGGTGGCAATGAAGCAAGCCGGAAACTGCACGAGAAGTTCGGATTCTCCTATATCGGCTGCTTTAAGGAAGTCGGCCTGAAATTCGGTGAGTGGCAAGATGTTCATTTCTATCAATTATTCATCCCGCAAAGCATATGAAAACGAGCTCTATAGAAAATCATAGCGTTTACGCCGTCTTTCGATTCATATAGAAGTAAAGGGGAAGACCTATAAGCGTAATGCCAATGCCGATGAAGGATTGCACCGGGTTGCTGATAATAGTGCTGACCAAGATATATCCTCCACCCACCACCCCGATTAGCGGTGTAATGGGATACAAGGGTACCCGGTACTGTCCCTTTGCGGCAGGAAATTTACGGCGCAGCAGAAACACGCCAAGGACGCCCATCGTGAAGAAAATCCACAAAACAAAAATCAGCAAATCCGTTAACGTATCAAACGTGCCGGAGAAAATATAGATCACCGCCAAAGCCCCTTGAAAAATCAAAGCGTTTGCTGGCGTTCCAAACTTCGGATGAATTTTACCAAACACCCTCGAAAAAGGAATTTGGCCTCGTTCCGCCATGGCTTGAGGAACCCGAGCTGCGGTCATCAGGTAGCCGTTTAACGCACCAAGCACAGACACGATAATACCAGCCGTTATGAACACACCACCGCCGCTACCGAACAAGGCGTTGGCAGCATCTGCACCCGGAGCTTTGGAACTAACAATCGCCTCAAAAGACAATACTTTAAAAATGGCGATGTTAAATAGCACATAGACGCATATTACAAAAATAACCCCGATCGAAATCACCTTAGGCAGCGTTTGAGCAGGATTTTTAATTTCGCCTGCCATATTGGTCACACCGATCCAGCCGTCATAAGCCCACAGTGTCCCAAGTACCGCTACACCAAATCCAGCGCCGGTCGCTGCCGCATGAATTCCTGAGAATCCAGGAGCATCCCCGGAGAAGAGACCGAAGCCTATGATACCAATTACCGGAATCAACTTTCCGACCGTGGCTAAGGTTTGAATAATGCCTCCATACTTGGTAGCAATGACGTTCATGATCAATATAAAAGCTAAAATCGCTACAGCAAGTAGCTTCTGCTGCAGTCCGTTCATCGGAAGGAAATAGCCGGAATAAGAAGCAAAGGCGATGGCTAATGCCCCTACTGATGCGGGATAAGAAATAATCGTCTGCACCCATCCGAGCAAAAATCCAAAGATGTCACCGTAAAGTTCGCCTAGGTAGGTATATAAACCTCCGGATTTTGGAATAGCAGAAGCAATTTCAGCAACGGATAAGGCAGAAGCCAAGGTGATGATACCCCCGGCCACCCAGGCCAGAATACTCATCCAAGGCGATCCGGCATTATTCAAAACAATCCCGGGCTTCAGGAAAATACCTGACCCGATGATCACGCCAATTACAATCGATAGTGCTTCTACAAAATTGACAGACTTATTTAATGGACGGTTCGTCATTACTTACTCACGTTTCCTTCTAGATGCAAATTTTTTGGACAAGTCTTGCATTGCACCGAAACATTATACTTTATCGTTCCGCTTTTTATCAATTCATATTTGATCCGCACATTTCCATCTTAATCTGATTAAGATAGTATAACTGCCACTTTTCCGTTAATGAAACCAACGATATCAAAATTCGCATAAACCCATGTTTCGATCGTTTGTCCACTCTCCATCGTCGTGCTTCTTCCTGAAGGATCTCCCCAAGAGAGTTGAACCTGTTCCTTCGTCATCCCCATGGAAATATGCCCTGCTTTAATTTGATTCCAAGTAGCTGCAGACCACTTATATTTCTTATAAGGATCAAAATTAAAGAAGGAAGAACGATCACTGAACAATTGCGAAACACTAGATGAGGTCATCGCATAACTTTTTAGTGTTTTACCTGAGCCAGTCTTAAATTCAATAACGAAATCCCCAGAATCTTCAGGCACTATATCGGTCACTGTGACTTTCGAGAAACGTGTCCAATCCTGAAAATAATTGACCCAGTACGATCTCCCAATAAATTTAGCTAAGTTCCCTTGTGCTGCTTTCTTGATCAAAGAAGCTGTTTCGGAAGAAACAACGGCCATATGGGCAGCCCCGAAGGATATATTCGCTTGCTTCCACTTATTATCCCACTGTACATTTGCCCCTAAGACATCCGTTAACAGCGAAGCTGGAATAAGTAAACTCCCTTTATCCATAGTGGGCGCAGCTTTAAGCTGAATTGTTTCTCCGTTTAGCACTCCATGTGAATCCTTCGGTCGTACCGAAAGTGAAGTTTCGCCTAGCTTCACGTCGATTCCCCCACCCAGTGAAGTGACGGTTCCGCCTATTGCTTGAAACACAGGGTTAGCGGGCAAATAAACGACGCCATTCACCAGCTTAGAAAACTTAAGATTGTTGTGGAGACTCGCCGATATCGTTACAGATTCTGATTTGCCGCTGGAAGAAACGGTAATCTTCGTTTCACCGACTCCAAGCACCTTTACTTTTCCATCTGGCTGCAGCCGAAGCAATTGCGGCTTTTCAATCTGGAAATCGGACTGACCAGCAGGCACCTTAATTTTGGCCCCGTTCGTATAAGTCTCCTGAATGTCTATTTCTAAGCTGTCTCCAACATAAGGCTTCTTATCAGATATTGCCAATGAAATGCTGCTAACACTTGGAACATCGACAGGGGATACTTCCCCTTCATTGTATAGAAGCCAACTACCGTCGCTGCGCTGTGCATAGAAATGCTCCAAGTTCTTGAGTCCCGCTGTTTTTACGATTTGACTAAGGCCTGACATCTGTTTTGTCAGCTTGACCCGGTCTTTATAGTTCCCCGTTGTCCAAACAGATCCATCTTTACGTGTAACGACTAACGCTTTAGTAGGATGCTCGGCTGTGCTTGCGGCAAAAGCAATATGTACTGCATCGTCAGCAACTGTAAACGGTATAATGTTGCCATTATCATCAAACTCAAAGGTTTGGTACAGGACAACTTTACCGCTATTGTAAAGCACAGCGGCTCCATCCTCATAAGCCGCAATAGCCTTAACGGAAGCGACATCTGAGATGGTTCCCAGCTTTTTGAATACTCCCAGTTTGTAACGATCCTCAAAGAGAAGTTGTCCGTTACTAGACAAGGCTGCAAGCATTTTGTCTCCGTACGCGATCATCTCTATACTATCAAGATTTTTGTATTTCCCCCGCTTACTCCAAACGGTTCCATCGTTTTTTAACCAGTTTTTTCCTGAAACCTGCTTTATTCCCGTTTGGCCCTCCACCGCAATTGGAGGAGTAAAGATGTCCCATTCCATAAGCTTGCCATCTTTAGTTATACCTAAGCCACCGCTGGACTCAGTGTTGTCCGTTCCAGAAACCAGATTAGCGGGAGTGCGGGTCAGACCTCCTTCATATAATCCATACACTCGTGACCATAAAACCCCATTGTCCATCAACATGGTATCTTTATTAATGATGTCCTTGATTTGTGGCATCGATTCTTCCGCGAAAGCTTTCTCGCTCCCCCAACCTGTCGCTGGCCCAAAGCTAAATAGCAAGCTAAACGCGGCGATAAGCATAAACACCTTTCTCATTTCGTACCCTCTCTCTTTTATCTTTTTATTTTGAAGACTTTCCTTATTTCGACAATATGCTTCAAAATCCTTCCTGATATTTCCTGCGGTACAATACAAAAAAAACACTGCCAGACTGGATGTCTGACAGTGCTCCATATTAACTCCACTTCGTAATAGTTACCTGAGAACGCAAATTGTCGATCAATTCCCTTTCAGCCAGATCGTCGGAAAAAGCTGTGGCGCTTCCCGCTGCAACACCTGTACGGAACGCTTCCAACGGATCTCCCTCCTGCACGAACGTACCGATAAATCCCGCAATCATCGAATCTCCGGCACCAACAGAATTCCGCACCTTGCCGGACGGTACATTCGCATGGTACACCTCATCAGCGGTAATGAAGAGCGCACCTTCGCCGGCCATGGAAATAAGCACATGTTGAGCACCCTCCTCAAGGAGCCGCCGGCCATAAGTAATTAGCTGATCTCTCGTCTCGATGACAACGCCGAATAGCTCGGCGAGCTCATGATGATTTGGCTTCACGAGCAGCGGACGATGCGTTAGCGCATTGCGGAGCGCTTCCCCGGTCGTATCGATGGCGAATTCGGCACCTGCCTGCTCGCATGCCCCGATTAACTTTTCATAATAATCGGCTCCGAGTGATGGAGGTACGCTTCCCGCCAAAACAACGATGTCGCCCTTGTGAAGCAAGGCCAGCTTTTGCAGAAGAGCCGCAGCTTCCGCATCAGATATTTTCGGACCAAGCCCGTTAATTTCTGTCTCTTCTTCAGATTTAAGTTTTATGTTTATTCTTGTATCTTCCGAAATCGGCACAAAGTCCGTCACAATAGCTTCCTGCTGTAAAGATTGCTCAATGTACCGCCCGGTAAAACCGCCCAGGAACCCGATTGCCGTATTCTCCGCTCCAAGTCGGCTCAAGATACGTGATACGTTAATTCCTTTCCCGCCGGGGAGCTTAAGATCCCGATTCATCCGGTTCAAGCCTCCAAGCTTTAGATCTGTGACTTCTACAATAAAATCAATGGAAGGATTTAGTGTTACGGTATAGATCATCTCTTATGCTCCTCGATCATGTTAGTTTTTCGGGATATGGCTTCGCGAAAGCGATCCGGCACCGATTCCGTGATAAGCTGCGCTTCCTGAAGATCAAACAATTTTGTGAATGTAATTTCCCCGATTTTGCTGGAATCGGCAAGCACGAACGTTTGACCGGACAGCTCATGGGCACGGCGTTTGATCAGCGCTTCCTCCGGATCAGGCGTAGTATACCCCATATCGGGATGAATTCCGTTCGCGCCTAGGAAACATTTGTCGAACCTGTAGTTTTCAATATTTCGAAGTGCCATACTGCCTACAACGGCACGGGTGCGCATTTTCATCTTTCCGCCCAATAGATAGCTTTCGATTTGGCTCTTGACCAGAGCCTCGATGTGGGACAAACCGTTCGTCACCACCGTTATATTATCCGCCTCAATAAAAGGAATCATCGCCAGTGTCGTCGTCCCGGCATCCAGATAGATAGAGTCCCCATCACGGAGCTGCCTCGCCGCTAGCTTGGCAACCTGCTCTTTCTGCTCGAGGTTCTTGTTCGATTTCTCTTCAATGCCAGGCTCCAAGCCTTTGGGATTCAACGAAACGGCTCCGCCGTGAATCCTTTTAAGCTTATTTTGCGCCTCCAAATCAATCAAATCCCGCCGCACGGTAGATTCGGATGCTCCCAGCCAATCGGCCAGCTCCGTGACTTTGGCAATGCCCTTTTCCTCCAAGCAGCGGATAATTTGGCGGTATCTCGCTTCAGTGAGCATAATTCCCCTCCTAACTTATCATATCGTAACATAAAAACGACGAAAAACAATCATTATCAATCATATTCATTCATTTTAATTCAAATTTATGCAAAAAAAAAGATCAACCGGCCCTCCGGTTGACCCAAGCATGATCAATTCTGCAGAATAATTCAAATTTTACCTGATGATTTCACCATAGCCAAGGCCAACCCGTCATAGGCCGGCAGCAGCGTGCTGATCAGCCGCTCGTCCTGGGCGATCATCTCGTTGAACCGCCGCATCGCCATGACCGACGGTCCGTTCTTGTCCGGGTTAAGCGTACGGCCCCGCAGTAAAAGGTTGTCTCCGGCGATGAGGGCTCCGGGATTCGCCAGCTTGATCGCATATTCGAGATAAGCCGGGTAATTTTCTTTATCCGCATCGATAAAAAAGAAATCAAACCGCTCCCCGCGAGCAGCGAGTTTCTCCAGGCTGTCTAGCGCAGGGCCAATCATATATTCCGCCAGTTCGCCAAATCCTGCTTGATTTAAGTTTTCCCGGGCCAGATCGGCGTTCTCCTTCTTAAGTTCCAAGGATACAAGCCGCCCCGCATCCGCTAATCCCCGGGCCAGACAAATACCGCTATAACCGCCAAGCGCTCCAATTTCCAGTACACTTGTTGCGCCGGACAGTTTAACCAGCATAGTTAGCAGCCGTCCGTATCCCGGAGCGATGGACACGTCTTTAAGTCCACTGTCGAGGATCGACTGTGTCACTCGTTCGAGAACTTCATCCTTAGCGTAAAGCATATCTCCATATTGTTCAGGCGTTAGCATTTCGCACTTCGCACCTTTCATTTATTAATGAAATGATCGTTTGTAACTTACGGCACATTGGCCTATACTGAATTGTATGGTTTTTCCGCCTTTCTCACAAGGGATCTTCGAATATGTAAGCCTTTTGAAGTGATCTTTCCCGAAGTATACATAAGATGAAAATGGAGTGATACACGAAATATGGCAGGACCCTTACACCTTATCGCAACCGCACCCATGGGCCTTGAAGCCGTCGTAGCGCGCGAACTGAAAGATCTTGGCTACAACGATACGGTTGTAGAGAACGGACGAGTTACCTTTACCGGAGATTTGATCGATATTTGCCGGTGCAATTTATGGCTCCGCACCTCCGACCGTATTCTCATCAAAATGGGTGAGTTTACCGCCGTCACCTTTGACGAACTGTTCGAGGGGACCAAAGCGCTGCCTTGGCAGAACTGGATCCCTGCACATGGCGAGTTCCCTGTCGAGGGCCGGTCGCATAAATCTCAACTAAGCAGCGTTCCCGCCTGTCAAGGGATCGTCAAAAAGGCGATCGTTGAAAAGTTGAAACAATCGTACAACACGGAATGGTTCGAGGAGACCGGCCCACGTTACGTCATTGAAATCAATCTGCTGGACGATAAGGCGTTGCTGACGCTGGATACGACCGGACCTGCGCTGCATAAGCGGGGTTATCGTAAGCATGCGACCGAAGCTCCGCTAAAGGAAACGATGGCCGCCGCGATGATCCTGCTCAGCCGCTGGAACCAAAATCCGGCCAGACCCTTCTACGACCCGTGCTGCGGCTCGGGCACGCTGCCGATCGAGGCGGCGATGATCGGCTGGAATATCGCGCCGGGACTGCGCCGTTCGTTCAACGCCGAGAGCTGGCCTGCCGTACCGGAGCATCTCTGGCAGCAGGCGCGTGAGGAAGCCTTCGATGCGGTGCGTGACGACATCCCGCTAAACATCGCTGGCAGCGATATTGACCCTACTGCTATTGAAATCGCCCAAGCCGCCGCCAAAAGCGCCGGGTTAGCCAAAGAAATTACGTTTCAATGTCTTCCCGCCATCAAAATCAGACCCCAGGGTGATTATGGATGTATGATTACGAATCCGCCATATGGGGAACGAATCGGGGAAGAAAGAGATGTCCGGAAACTTATTTCAGAGCTGGGCCGGGTAGCTGCCGGACTTCCGACATGGTCCTTCTTCGCCCTCACGCCAACCAAACAGTTCGAGAATGATTTTCACCGAAAAGCCGATAAACGCCGCAAGCTGTTTAACGGGCGAATCGAATGTCAATATCTTCAATTTTTGGGACCCCTTCCGCCGCGGCATTAGCCATGGCTGAGGGGGTTTCTCCCGTTCAGTAAAGGAGTTAACTTTTATGCTGCAAATGACATCAAGACGCGGCAGCCTCTCAGAACGCGTTAAGAAGCTGTCGCAAAATCACAACTTGATTTACATTCTGTTTATTTTAGCCATCTTCTATAAACTTGTACTGCTACACAGCCATCTGCATGCTCTACATATCGATATGAACCTGCTCGACGATATCATCGCCATCGGTTCCATCATTCTTGTTTCCTTCTGGACGCTGTGGCTTCAGCGCCGCGGACGGGCTATAGCACTCGGGGTACTGAACGTACTGCTTACCGCGCTTATTTTCTCCGACTTAGTATATTATCGCTATTTTGGAGATTTCATTACCGTTCCGGTACTGTTGCAGGCGGGTCAAGTCGGGGAGCTCGGAGACAGCATACAGTCGCTGATTCACGGCTACGATCTGTGGCTCATCGCCGATTGGGGAGCTTGGCTGATTCTAAAGATCGGAGTGTTCATTTGTGGACGCCGTCAATCCAGAACAGCATACTACAGTGGACCCGCCTTTTCGTTTCAAAATAAAGGCAGGGGCTCTCGCCGCAGCTGGCTTAAACGTTTCTCAACCGGCGCTGCTGCTTTTGTTATTGGCTTCGTTCTGACAATGGGACCAATTACTTACTACACCAAGACCTGGGCGGTCGGGTTGTTTGAAAACAACTGGTGGAATGTTTCCCTGTACAACATAACCGGGCTGTTAGGTTTCCATTATTATGATGCTTCCCGTTACATTAAGCAGCATTTAAGCGGCCAAAGTGGGGTAACCGCTAAAGAAAAAGCAGAGATTCAGCAGTGGTTCGATCAATCCAAAGGAAACCGCGAGGTTCATAACGAAACCTATGGCGCCTATGCCGGGAGCAACGTTATTGTGGTACAGGCTGAGGCGTTTATGAACTTCATGATTGGAAAACTGATCGAAGGCCAGGAAATTACACCGAACATCAATAAGCTAATGCAGGACTGCCTGTACTTTCCAAACTATTATCACCAAACCGGTCAAGGTCGTACATCGGATGCTGATTTCTCCTCAAACAGCTCGCTGCATCCGCTGCAGGTCGGTTCGGTATTCGTTCGATACGCCGATCATACTTTCGATATGCTGCCGAATATTTTGAAGGAACAAGCAGGATACAGGACCGGTGCATTTCATGCCTATGAGGGGAGTTTCTGGAACCGGAACAACATGTACAAAGCGATGGGCTATGAACGGTTTTACAGCAAAAAAGACTTTCACATGGACGAACCTCTCGGCTGGTCGCTCGGGGACAAGTCATTTTTCCGACAATCTTTGGATTACATGAAGCAGGAGAAGCAGCCATTTTATTCATTTCTGATTACATTATCCAGCCATCATCCATATTCGCTTCCAAAAAATGTACAAGAGCTTAACGTTGGGAAATTTGAAGGTACGATGTTCGGGGATTACTTGCAATCCATTCATTATGCAGACGCCGCATTGGGTGAACTGGTTGAAGGGTTGAAGCAGGACGGGTTGTGGGATAACACCATCTTTTGTTTTTACGGGGATCACGACAACTCGATTAAGGGAAAAACAGACTATGAAAAATTCCTTGGCAAAACGTTATCTGATCTCGACATGCATCAAATCATGAATCAGGTGGCGCTGCTTGTTCACGTTCCGGATGGAAAGCTTAAGGGGGTCAACGACGAGCCTGCAGGGCAGCTCGATTTGGCACCGTCTATCCTGCATTTGCTTGGAATTCCTTCGTCGCCATATTACATGATGGGTAACAATCTGTTCGCTGGCTCCGCTACGGACCGGTTGGTCGTCCTTCGGTCAGGAGCGTTTACGAATGGGAAGCTGTACTATATTCCTTCTTCCGACTATCGATATGAGAACGGGAGCTGCTATGATTTGAAGACGCGGTCTTTGACAAGCGTTGAGCAGGCTAGCCCCCTTCATGAAGAGGCCTCAAAGCGGCTGCGGATTTCCGACAAGGTCGTTAACTACGATGTCATTACGGATCTGCGAAAGGCAAATCAAAATAAATGATGATGATAATATGAACTCCATGATACGAGTCAAGTTTCAGGATAACCAGAGGAAACAGAATAGACACAAAAAGGCGCGAGTCGTGTGAGCACCTGCTCCTACGACTCGCGCTTTATAATTATAAGATTATTCCTGTTTTTCCTCTTTCGGCTTCTTAACAAAAGGTGCAGCCTTGGCCAGCACTTCATCTTCCGTTGGGGCGCTGACGTAGCGGCCGTTAATATATACGAACGCTCTTTTGCCGCAAGGGCCGCAATAGGATTTGCAGCCGATCTTGATTTCGGCATCCGGAGCAAGCTTTTGCAATTTCGGTAAAAATGTCTTCATTCGGATATGATTGCATTTATCGCAAATACGAATGTCGTTAGCCATGCCTATATCCCTTCTTTTTTCATAAACTAAAGCTTAGTGGTCTCCGTGATTGCCTTTGGACGGATTCGTGATCACAAAGCCTTCCTCAGGAAAATACAAATAGTCGATCTTCACGCCATCCAGAAGCGGATCATTGCCGTCTATGATTACGTCGATTTCTTTATCCGTCGATACGATTTGATCCTTCTTGCTCGCCTTTACCAAATCCATGCCATAATGGGCATGGTCGCCATGAGAGTGGGTGATGAATACTTTCAAGGTAAGCCCTTGATTCTCTTCTTTACTCAATTCTTTGTTTATAACCTTAGCCGCATTGCGGGTAATTTTGACGTTCATTCGATCTCTCCTGTTCTAAAGTAGGTTCCTAACATTCCTATTGTAAAGAAACCCCGGAAAACAAGCAAGTCCACCTTACCCAAAACCATTTTTACAGCGGCTAAGTTTTAGGTTCATTTCTCTCCGCGCGAGTTATGAACCAATCCATGAGCAGCAGTGTCACCGCCATATCATCCAGTGCAATAAAAGGAAGTACATCCGGCAAAATCCAATAGAGGAGCGCAGGAACGACGAGCAGCAGCTTGTCCGAAAGCGGAACCTCTCGGGAAGCGAGCAATGGCGGGACCCGCCGCAAAATATGAGCCCATCGCCGAAGCGACCACCAGGACCTCCATTTCATATGCATACATCCCCCAATCACTCTGCTGTTCTTCCCGAATAAGATACCCCATTTTCGCTTTTTCCACTACGATCAACGAAGGTCCGCTCACTCCAGAAGTGTCCAAAAATTAACAAGTGGTATCCTCGACTTACTCTCTCATAAATTCCGCCAAAATTGGTGCGAGCTCCTCAAATATAAGGGCAAATTGCTCCGGAGGAAGCGGATTAACGCCCTCGCCTACCTCAACCGTAAAGCCGGGTCGGCGAAATTCATAGATAAACCAATCCTTATAGCCAGCATCGCTGCCGCTTAGCTTGACCGCCCGATATCCTCCTGCATCTGCCATACGCACCGCAATACCCTCCGCATTAGCAGGCTCCATATTCCGGTAATTCCAGTATATCTCCTTCCCTTGACTGTGCAAAGACAGCACCCTGGCAAATTGATGGTCCCGGGTTAAGTTAGCAAGCGCTGCTGCTTCCGGCTCGCTTAATGGCTTTAGTCCTCCATAATCTTGAGGGGCCGGTTCTTGGATCGCTCTGCGACTCCGTTCTTCCTCCCAAAATGCCGGAAACTGATCGTTCAGGTCTATCCCGCGGATGTTGGCCTTCCAGCGAGTAAAGTCGTCAAGGCCGTTGTTCCATTCCAGCAGCTGCTTACCGTATGGACAAGGCTGCGGGACCCCGTTTTGAACCAAGTCAACCCCGTCGGGATTCACCATAGGTACAGCCCATAGCGTTACTTTTTGAAGCCATTCCCGCGCTTCCTTCGAGCTCCCCTCATCGGCCATTTTGGCCACCTGCTCTATGAAACGCAGCAGTAGAGGCGCCGTGATCCACTCATTGGCGTGCACTGCGGCATTTATATGCACATGCTCCCGCCCATGGCCAAGCACAAGTGCAAAAATCGGTTTTCCCAACACACTCTCACCAATTTTTCTCATCGAGATAAAGCTGTATTTTCGAAGCAAAGCTTCACAATGCCTACAGCAGTCTGAATAGCGATAATTTCCTTCCAACCGAACGATTTGGGGCAAGCCATTTCCACCGGTGCCTACTCCGCTCCCAGTATCCATATTTAAAACTCCACTCCCCTTCTATGCTGTCACGTTTATGGACTAAAAAAATAGACAATCCCAGCCAGTACCGCCAAGTGTGCCGGGTAAAATACTCGCCAAATCCACCGGGGCATGCGCCAGGACTCCAGCCTTCTCCACAATTTAGGCCCATAAGCAATAACTAACGTTGGTACCAAACTAACTAATTGGAGCACCCATCCGTAAGCGAGCAAGTAAGCAAGATTAAGCAGCAAATGCATGCCAGGCATCATTTTCGGTCCCGCATATTTGAATATAAGCACGAGAAGCAGTCCATATGCCCCATAATCGAACGGAAGCACTTCCATAACTACACATACGACGGCAATGATTAGAGCGGTGAATATCCCCGGATGTATAGAATCCAGCAGCCGGATGACCAGAAAAGACACGAACAATGTCATAACAACATTAAGACCGTTCGTATCAAAAGCAAGCTGATAAGGAATTTGAGACAACACTGCGATCAGAAAAAGCCGAAAGCAATATTTTCCGTAACTGGACGTATGTTTATAGCCCTGCACCAACGCATAGGCGTAAATAGGAAAAGCGAGCCGCCCGATTATCCGCCACAATACTTCACCCGGGAAAAATATCAACCCGATATGGTCGATAGCCATCGTGAGCATCGCGATCAGCTGCATCGTCTCACACTCCTTAAATTTTTGATTTCCATTTATTTAATTTTTGTTTAGACTGGATCTATAGATACCGTGCTGCTTAACAGATGGGGGAATTATCATGTACTTATTTATTGTCAATAAAAACTCAGGTAACGGGGGCGGCGAAAAGGTTTGGAATAAAATACGAAAAAAGCTGATCAAAAAAGGTATTTCCTACGAGCATGCCTACACTCATAGCGCCGAGCAAGCGCATTCATTTCTCACGCAGCGGTTGTCGGAATCGGCCGCATGGCAGGCGGTTGGCGTTGTTGGTGGCGATGGGACTATTCATAGTTTACTGCCAGCCCTGCGTAATTCCGGCGTACCACTTGCTGTGTTTCCTGCAGGCTCCGGCAACGACACCGCCCGCGGCTTCCGGATTCCGCGCAAGGTTGGAGCCGCTCTAGATATTATGCTTAAAGGCTTGCCCCAAGTAGCTGACCTCATTTCGATATCCGATCGCAGCACTCTGACTGCACTGGCCGTTGGATTTGACGCTGAAGTTGCCCATAACGTCAACAATAGTCGATATAAAAAAATATGCAATGCCTTAGGCTTAGGAAGACTCGCATACATTATCGGCGTATTCCACACCTTACTTACGTTTCGTCCCGGCCCTTTAGAAGTGGAATGCGATGGGGTCACGCATCGCTTTTCATCCGCCTGGCTGACTGCGGTTAACAACTCTATCAGCTATGGTGGAGGGCTCGCTATTTGCCCGGAAGCCAAGCCCGACGACGGACTCCTTGATATCTGTATCGTTCATGATTGCTCGAAGCTAAAGCTGCTCTTGCTTTTCCCGACTATACTTTATGGAGGCCATACCCGGCTCTCCTTTGTAACGATGCTTCGTGGCCGGAACATATCGGTACACAGCAATCTTTCACGACTCGCTCTAGGTGACGGCGAATACATCGCCTCCACACCACTTAAGGCTTCGGTGGATCCAGGCGTTTTGAAGGTGATGGTCCCGGTAGGTAACTCGTAAATCCGCCGCCTATGAATAGGCCATAAAAATGTTTCAAAAAAACCTTTGGTTGGGGAACCCCCTCCAAAGGTTTTTGGTTTAGACCGGGCTAGACACCTGCCAAACGATCGGCGTCAGCTCAATTTGTTCTCCCAGCCATTGCCGGGCTATTTTTCTAAACATATCCGGGTCGCCGCTGCAAAAAAATTGATGGACAGGTACCCCGTTGCCACGGGCTAGACTGCCTTTTTGATGCAGCACTGTGCTGATCTCCCGGGCCGTTTCATCCGCTGAGCTAATCAGTTTCACTTTCGGACCCATTACTTGCTGGATTGGCTTCTTCAAAAAAGGATAATGAGTGCAGCCTAGAATCAAGCAATCCATCGGGTGCTCTTTAAACTCCCTTAAAGAGTCCTGAGCAACACTCAGAGCTTCTGGAGTATTATACAAGCCCTTCTCCACAAACGGAACAAAATCAGGGCAAGCTGCGCTTACGATTTCAATTTGTGGATTCAGTTCTCTCAAAGCTGCCGAGTAGGCGCCGCTTCGGACCGTCCCGATCGTCCCGATCACTCCGATTTTACCTGTCTTGGTGGCACTGATGGCCGCCCTGGCTCCGGGATGAATGACGCCAATAACTGGAATTTTTACTTTTGCCTTGATATAATCCAACGCAGCCGCCGTTGCGGTATTACAGGCAATTACAATCATTTTAGGATTGAACTGAATTAAGAAATCTACGATCTGCTCGGTAAACAAGCGGACTTCTTCAGAAGAACGAGGTCCATAAGGAGTTCTGGCCGTATCTCCGAAGTAAATAATTTTCTCTCTTGGAAGCTGTCTCATCACTTCTTTGCAGACAGTGAGGCCTCCCACTCCCGAGTCTAATATCGCGATGGCTTGCTGCACGAACATACCGCTTCCTTTGTGTATAGTTTAATTACTCTCTCCGTTACTTTATGAATGAAGGCCATAAAGCGTACCTAAATCTTAACCCAATTTGGGGGGAGGAACAAGAAACTTTAAGGGCACGACAAAAAGGAAAAAGACCCTTTTTTCGGGTCTTTTTCGGATGGGCTATACCACCTTAGAGCCGTCTTTGCCGTTTACTTGTTGTCTTCGCCGTTCTCAGCCGAGGCTGCAGCTTCTGTAGCAGATGCTAATGCTTCCGTACTAGCTGAAGTTTCTTCAATAAATCCGGACACATGCGCTTCCTGAGCCTCGTCTTCAGCCGCAACCTTCCCAGCACGACGCGATTGGAAGTCGCAGATTACACCTTCAGCAGTTTCCTTAACTTTGTTAACAAGCTGAACTCCTTGCTCTCCTACTTTTTCAACAACCTGCTGCGTTTTTTCACCGACTTTGCCAGCTACTTCCTGCGTCTTTTCTCCTACTTGCCGCGCTCCACTAGCAATATCCTTGCGAAGCTCGCGTCCCGCTTTTGGAGCAAAAAGCAAAGCAGTCACCGATCCTGCGATCGCTCCGATCGCCGCACCCCACAACCAACCTTTGTTTCCTTTTTCATTGCTCACGTTCCATCTCTCCTCGTCTTGGGCATTCCCCCTGCCATTTGAGACAGGATGATAGAGACCTAACGGATTGCCGAACCCGAATCAGGGCGAATGCCTATATAGTTAGTGTATTATAAGCAAATACTGTTTGTCTGGTCACTCTTGGAGATGAATAATTTTTTACCGTCTGCCTTCAGTGATTCCTTCACGGTCTAAATATAAAAGTACACTCCCCGCAAAAGTATTTAAGGCATCCGGAAGGCGTTTTGTAAGCTGATGCAGCTCATGGCGATCCCACGCAAAGTAGTCTTGTACGAGCGGTTTACGCAAACGTACTAGTTCTGTGAAAGTGAGGTGCAGCTCAGAAGTAATCACCTTCTCGTCAAAGATGATATCGATAATATCTTCATAGCTGCTGGCATCGCGCATAATAAAGCCGTCGATTAAATAGCTGCCCACGTCGGTCACAATTTCAACGGCCAAATGCAGTGCCCGCTCCTCGGCGTACCGCTCAAGCAAGGACTGTTCCACCGTAGAGCCCGAGGCTTTAAGAACCTCCGTAACTTCCGGCAGCAAGGCTAGTCTCCGTTCAATTTGTTCCCGGTTCACATAATACACGGGATATCCCCCTTCTGCTTCAGATGGCTTGTCCAGGCTTGAACCTAAAATTCGAAATCTACCGCTACCTGGCTTTCACGCACCTGGGTCATGTGCTCAATCACCTTTTTATGCTCCGGGTGAACCTGATAACCTTCCAAATCCTCCAGGGATTCAAAGGTTGCCACTAAGGCGATATCATAGGAGCGCTGGGACCGGATGACATCTACGCCAACCTCAAGCCCGCGCAGCTGCTCAACCTTTCCCTCTAATCCCCGCAGTACCGCCGCCGTACGCTCGACACTTTCCGGAGAAGCATCCTTTAGTTTGAACAATACGATGTGCTTAATCATTTCAGCCTATCTCTCCTTGTGTTCCGATTCGGTATCTGTACAAAATATAACATAACAAGTACCTATAGGAAAGTGATAATGCCCAATAGCTGTACATGATAAACGTTACCGTCAACAATTCGCAATGCTTAATTTTTATGAATAAGCAGTTGACAGCTAAGTAACATTTTTATAAAATAAAATAGTCGCTCACGGGGCCATAGCTCAGCTGGGAGAGCGCATCGCTGGCAGCGATGAGGTCAGGGGTTCGATCCCCCTTGGCTCCACCAACACCTAACTTAAACGGCAGAAATGCCGTTTTTTTATTGTATTTTTTGGCTTTATTCCAAGTTAACATGCAATAAACTTGTTCCTTGGGATGTTTTTACATGCCCGTTTTTACTCATATATGTAATGATACATATGGATCTTACCGCAGTTTACTGGGCACCTTTTGCGGGGTGCTCGTTTTCATTTGTGAACCAAGGGTTCGGAGAGAGGATAAAGTCTGTAAAATAAAGGTGTAAACTCTGGACGAAAGAGTAACTCCGAGCCTTCATCAAGGAGAACAAGCTGGACGTACAAAACAATCAGGCGATGCAACAGCAAGAGCAAGAAGTCGATCACCAGCGAATACGGCGAGCAGGAGATTGCCGTTCCGAGAGACCGGTTAAGCAAATTCGATCCGATCGTGGTGAAGAATTCAGTCCAGCATGACCGGCATCGAGGATGCAAGGCGTGTACGCGGTTGTATTCCTCGACGCCATTCACTTCAAAGTGAAACAGTATTCACTCTCCAAATTTAATGTTTCACAACAATAATTCCATGGCTGTGCGTTCTTTATCCGCTATCTCAAGTAAAAGTTTCGACGCTCGCGATAGCTCTTGGTAGTCACCTGTTCTGCCCGCACGGTCGATCGACGCAGAAACACTGACCCACATCGGAGCTATTTCCGAAAACAAACAGTGGGCTTGTTCGATTTTCCGCTCTTCCAACAGATCGGCGCATTCTCTCAAAAAATCCCGATACAAATTTCGAAACAAAGCACCGCCGGTGCCCGCCCGCTCCATCAGCAACGCGGTCAGACATAAATCATGTTCGATATTGTTGCTGCGGGAAGGCCACTTCAAGATTTCATCGCTCATTTTTACAATGCCTTTATTGCCAATATTGCGAATGGGTGGGTTCAGATAGTCATACGCATTCTTGGTCAAGGATTCGCGTATAGCAGGAACGAGCGGAGGCAATTCGTCGATTGGTTCGAGCATAAAGGAACGATTTCGGGAACTCATGGGCCCCTTTGCGTTTCTGGCCGCGACCAAACTTGTCAAGCTCGTTTTCACCTGTCCGCCCTGTTGTCTAGTGTCCGCCATGTAGGCGTGTTCATCACTGAAGCCGTATAGGACCGCATAGTGACCAGCAAAGTGCACTTTGTTCACAAAATAATCTAAGTAATAGGAGTCTAATTTCAGCCCAACCGGAATTCCGCGTTCGATGCAACTCCGTACGTTCTGCCAAGCTTTGTCGACGGATGACGTTTCTTGAATTTTGACGGTCAAATCAAGCCGGTTGGCGAGGTTGGCAATCAATGCGTCCGGTTTTATCCTTCCTCCGATAAACGGAAATTCCATTCCCTTCGAGTCCCAATATATGAATCCAAGCCCTTGCCCGAGTCCGAACAGCATCCGTTCAGATAGTTGGACCCCAGCATGTTGCAGTAAATTGCCGATGGCGGTCGTCTCGCAATGTTCGCCTTGATAAGGAACAAAACCTTCAATGATTTTTGTCATATAACCCTCTCTCCTCAAACAATTCATTTATTAGACGAACAACGAACGCCTGCTCGTTCTCGATTAAGCTTATCGGATGCAAGAACAACGCCCTTACGTTCAGCGGCATGCTGACACCGCCTTGTGATTCGTACTTTTGGTTAATTTTCATCGAAATTTGTGCAAGGAAATCCAAACGTTTCCGTAAAGCAATGATAGCCTCGTCTTTCCCGATATGAGGCAAAGCAGCCAAACCGAGATCGAATCGGTTGTCGCGTTCCCTTGTTGAAGATAGACTGTCAAGGATTTCATTTTTCAACTTGGCCATACCAGCTTCGGTGAGGGAAAACCGGGTCGGCATTGGTCCCTTGCCGGATTTCCCGTCGGATTCCTCGGGTACGATCCATCCTTTATCGTTCAATTTCTTCAGTCCTACATAGATCGAAGTCGTACCGATATTAGCCCATTCTCTATAGCCTCGCTGATCGACTAGCTTCTTGATATCGTACCCGGAAGCTTGACGACATTCTGCGAACATTTGCAGGAGCATGAATTCGACATTCGAAATTGTGTGCATGGGGGCCCCCCTTATATTTGGTATTTCATATGTGTAATATAACACTAGTGTAATAAAAGATCAATAACCGAGACTACCAGATAAATAATACAGGCTCGTATGGCGCTATAGATTCGATCTGCTTTGTATTTATGGTGACTGGTGGAGTGAAACCGACTATGGCGGGAGAGCGCATCGCTGGCAGCGATGAGGTTAGGGGTTCGATCCCCCTTGGCTCCATAACATGAAAAACCGTAGTAGCCTTTGGCTGCTGCGGTTCTTTTTTTGATGAGTTGACCCGTATGTGCCTCATACCTCGACAACTACAAAGCTGCTCCATGAAATCTGTATCCTTCGTTATTTTGGTCATAAATAAAGCCAGTATCCACTTCGCAACCTCTGGTTGACAGATTGTCAGCCTCACATGCTAGTCATCTTTGGTGCATTATAATATGATGAGCTTGAGGTGAAGACTTTATGGGATTTGCAGACAAATTGCAAAAGTATCGAAAACAAAACGGTATGTCTCAGGAAAATTTGGCAGAGGTTATTGGCGTATCCAGGCAAGCGGTGTCCAAATGGGAATATAGCCTATCTTACCCCGATTTAGATAAGCTCGTGAAGATAAGTGAACTGTTTCACGTTAGTCTTGATCAATTGGTCAAGGATACTCCTGTCTTTGATCCGCCTGCTTTTAATGAGACTCAGGACCAGAACCAGAACGAGGGCCATGGCTTGTCAGCCCCTCCGCACGATCGATTTGGTTACTATCATTATGAGTACAAAAGTAAAACGACTTGCTTTGGTGTTCCGTTAGTTCACATCCACTTTGGTAGAAGACCTTGCGTCGCTAAAGGAATCATTGCCGTCGGAAATATAGCCATCGGTGCATTATCCTGCGGCATTGTAGCCTTAGGAGGGTTGTGCATTGGCGCGATTGGAGTTGGTCTAATCAGCTTGGCTGGCCTTGCACTCGGTTTACTTCTGGCAATAGGGGGTCTTGCGGCCGGAGCGGTCGCTGTCGGTGGATTTGCTCTCGGCGTGGTTGCCATCGGCGGTTTGTCCATGGGTATGTTTGCACTTGGAGGCTCTGCAATAGCTTCCAAAATTGCAATTGGAGGTTATGCCAGTGGGCATATCGCTATCGGAGACACTGTGAAAGGAGCATATACGCTAATGGTTGATAACCACGATTTCAGTAGTATTCCAGCCGAGAAGGTAAGGCAGATCATTAACCAAGAATATCCGAACTTGTGGAAGCATCTGGTGGATCAGATTGTCGCTATATTCGGTTCATGACATGATCTCCATTTGATTTCTGTCATTATACAAAGTCCGGTAGCCCAAATACAGCGAACCAAATACAGAGAGGCATACCACCGTGCAAATCGCAATCATAATGGAAATTTGATACAAAATAGCGGTTGTCGGCAGCGTTCCCGATAAGATTTGCCCCGTCATCATACCCGGCAATGAAACGATCCCCATCCCTAGCATCGAGTTCATGGTTGGGAGTAGGGCGGTTTCCAAGGCCTGATTTACAAAAGGCAGCAGAATTCTTTTAGGAGTAACCCCGATGTTGAGCAGTGTTTCCATCCGGTATCGTTGACTTTCAAGGCTTTCTCGAAAAGTCTTAACTCCAAGAGAAACACCAGTCATCGCATTTCCCATGATCATGCCGCTTAACGGAATAACGTATTGCGGGTTGAAGATGCTCTCTCCGACGACGATCATAACGAAAAATGCGATAATTGAAAGGCCCGAAAACGTCAATGAAATGCCAATAGCCAGCTTGAATTTTTTGTTAATCGTTTTGTTCTTAGAGAGCACACGATGGATGGCAAAAGCCGTCATGACCACCAAATACAACACAATAAAAATGGGATGCGGATTTTTAAATATGTACGTTAATATAAAACCAGCTAAAGTCAGCTGAATGGTCATTCGTAAACTGGCAACGATCAGCAGCTTCGTCTGGCTTACATTACATTTTTTCATAATGCCGAGCACGATAAGGAGCAGTAAGTATACGAGGCCAAACTGCAGCAGGTTCAATTCCGCTATGCCTTGCATGGGAGCCCCCCCTTTTCCAAAACGATGATGTGATCGGCAAATTGCTTAGTCAATGCTGCGTCATGGCTTACTACGACCAGGGTAATGCCTTCCTCCTTACAAAACCGTTTAATATGATGAATCAGGTGATGTGCCGTTTTCTCATCTAACGCAGAGGTTGGTTCATCGAGCATGAGTACCTTCGGTCCTAAAGACAGGCAAATCGCTAGGTACACCCGCTGACGCTCGCCGCCGGACATCGTGTCGCAGACCGCATCCAGAGGAAAATCCAAGCTGCAAAGCGACAGGTAATGCTTCATGCGCTCCGCAGAAATCGGATCCAGCTCCCGATACTTATAGTACTCGAGAAAGTTATCCTCGATCGTACCCGGAAATAGAAAAGTAACCTGCCCAACAAGCAATACCTCTTGTCGCAGCTTTACCGTATCCAGTGTATTCAAAGGCTTGTCCCTGTAAAACAATTTGCCGTGATCAGGTGATGCAGTCCCGTTGAACAGTTTCAGCAAAGTACTTTTACCGCAGCCGCTGGCCCCCTGAATAAAAGTGGCTAAGCCTGCTTCTATTTCGATCTCGGGATATTGAATTCCCGCTTTGAACGTCACGTGACTAGCTCGTAGTATATCCATCATCCATTAACCTTTCTGCTTGCATTTGGAAATGCAGTAAGCTATGCTATCATTATCGTGAGTCAATATCGGTTTTCGATATGAAAATCGTAGCATGCGGGGTGACATTGTGCAAGAGACGATTCTTAGAAAACTATTTTTGGGCTTTATGCAGATACACATATTACACCACGCAAAAAAAGAACCGTTCTTCGGTTCTTGGATGATCCAGGAGCTGCAGCACCATGGTTATGATATGAGCGCCGGGACGTTGTATCCGATTCTTCATAATCTCAACAAAGCCGGGCTTCTTGCCGTAGAGAGTAAGATTGTTGAAGGGAAAGTTAGAAAGTACTATTCTATTACTCCGCTCGGTGAGGACGTCCTTGCCGAGGCCAAGAAAAAAATACACGAATTGACGAAGGAATTGTGAACATAAAACAGGCCCTGCATCGCAGAGCCTGACGTTTACAATTTATAGCCTTATACGAATGCTTTGGATACAATAACCAGAAGTATAAACAGGACCAAAATCACGCCTGTGGATGTAAAAAGGCCACCACCGTAGCCGCCGATATTTCCATTTTCACAACCAGACATTAATGTTTCCCCTCCTTTTTAAATATAGAACATCATATTAATCGTTGACAAACGTCGCCACGGCATATGCACAGATAACAAAAATAACCCAGAGTCCCGAGTCGTCACTTAGCACTTTATCCTCCTGTTTAGGCCGTATATGCCGAAGTAACCGTAAACAAAAAAGACGCAAGGCCTACACCCTCACGTCTTCCGTATTAGCATCAGTAGTTAAAGGAACACCCTTTTACCTTCCGGCTCCTGCTACAGTTTTGCCACTTTGAGTCGCCACTTGCGCCACTTCACATAAACAAACACCGACAATACCGCTCCCAGAGCGATGAAAAAATACTTTAAATACTTTTCGATAATATGAAATGCGTACTGCCACTGCTCCCCAAACACAAATCCGACTCCTATAAAAGCCATAACCCATAATGCTGCACCCGAATAAGCGTACAAAGCGAAGGTTCGGTAAGGTACCCGAATTATCCCCACGAAATAACCGAAAAACTGTCTGACTCCTGGCACAAAAAAGCTGATTAAAAGCATCTTGTTGCCATATTTTTTGTAGAAGCGTCTCGTTTTGTCTAAGTGCTCAGGCTTGAGGAAGATCCACTTACCAAACCTCTCTATTAGAGGTGCTCCTGCAAAATGACCGATTAAATAAGTAATCGTCACGCCTATAATGGATCCGGCGAGGCCGGCTAGCAGTGCTGGAAGAAACTCAAGCACCTCTTTAAACGCTAAATATCCAGTGTATGTCAGCGTAGTTTGTCCCGGAGGAAGTGGTAATGCAATAAAATCGACGGGGAGCCCAAGCAAAAGCACAAAATACCCGTATTGCTCAAACATCCGTTCAATCCAATTTAATACGCCCATAACCTTTCTCCTTTAAATAGTTCAACGTACCACCATAATTTGCCTTATTATCTTATGTTATCAGTATATACGTTCAATTTCCAATCAGCCATAGTCTAAGGTCAAGTTTCTTCCCGGACCCTGGTCCAGTCTCTCATAAAAGGCAGTATCAAAAAAGAGCCAGTCTGCGGCCGGCTCTTCAAAAATGACACTTGCTTTAAGATTAACCAAATCTACCTGAAATATAGTCATCTGTTCGTTTTTCAGACGGATTCGTGAACATTTTGCTCGTATCGTCAAACTCGACCAGTTCACCCATGAGAAAAAAGGCTGTCCTATCGGATACACGAGCTGCCTGCTGCATGTTGTGGGTTACAATTATGATGCAGAACTCCTGCTTTAGATCAGCGATCAGTTCTTCAACCTTAGACGTAGAAATTGGGTCAAGTGCTGAAGCTGGTTCATCCATCAGAATAATGCTTGGATTAACAGCAATCGATCTCGCAATACATAGCCGTTGCTGCTGACCTCCAGATAAGGCTAATGCCGACGTATTCAAACGATTCTTGGTCTCTTCCCAAAGAGCGGCTTTCTTTAGAGACTCCTCAACAATTTGATCAAGCTTTTTCTTATCACGAATACCATGGTAACGAGGTCCGAAAGCGATATTCTCATATATAGACTTATGAAATGGATTCGGACGCTGCCACACCATCCCGATCTTTTGCCGCAGAAGTACGACATCGGTTTTGGGGTTATTGATGTTATCTTCTCCGATCCATATTTCCCCGGTAATACGTGCCCCGCTGATCAGGTCATTCATACGGTTCAAGCTGCGCAAGAACGTTGATTTTCCGCATCCGGATGGCCCGATCAAGGCAGTCACCGAGCGCGATGCGAAGTCTAGGGATATATTTTTAACGGCTTGCTTCTCGCCGTAATATACGCTTAAATCTTTCGTGTATAATTCGATATTTTGCACTTCCAGGCCCCCTATTTCGTTGCCGTAAATTTCTTGTACATCAAACGTCCGATCCAGCGTGCCAGTAAGTTGAACAGGAGCACCGTAAGGATAAGAACAGCCGAAGCACCTGCGGCAATTTCAGGAGCATCCGGAGCCAGTCCCTCAGAATTGATCTTCCAGATATGAACGGCCAGCGTCTCCGCAGGACGGAACGGATTTAGCGGTGAAGTCGGGCTAAATGGATTCCAGTTTGTGAAATCAAGTCTAGGACTGCTCATCCCAGCTGTAAACAGCAGTGCAGCCGCTTCGCCAAATACACGACCAGCAGCGAGAATCGTCCCGGTTAAAATAACTGGCATAGCAATCGGCAGCATAATCGATCTGATTGTTTTCCATTTTGAAAGACCTAAAGCGAGACTCGCTTCCTTCTGAGCAGCAGGTACGCCGGACAAGCCTTGCTCCGTAATCCGTACAATGAGCGGTAGATTGAATACCGTTAATGCAAGTGCGCCGGAAAATAGAGAGAATCCAAATCCAAAAACGTTGACGATGACTAATAATCCAAACAAACCGACAACGATCGATGGGAAAGAAGATAATACCTCTACAACGAGCCGGATAAAATCCGTTATTTTTCCTGGCTTTGCATACTCGCTCATATATATACCCGCACCAATACCAAGCGGAATCGTAATGATCAATGTAAGTACCAATAGGAATAAGGAATTAAACAACTGTGGCCCAATCCCGCCGCCTTCTCGGATCGTCTCTGGTGGTGATGTCAGAAAATGAAAGCTGACGTGTCCAAGCCCACGCACCAGTATGAAGCCGAGCAGGCTTGCCATAATTAGAACAATAAGTCCCGCCATGGTTACGATGACGGCTGTCGCTATTTTATCTTTTGTTTTTGCACTCATCGTTTTGCTCTCCTTTCAAGCCACCGAACAATAAACACGAAGACGAACGTCATCAGCATTAGAATAAGGGCAAGCGTCCACAGAACGTTATTTTGTGTAGAGCCCATTACTGTATTGCCCATGCTAAGCGTAATGATGCTTGTTAATGTCGATGTTGATTCAAATAGAGAGTTCGGGATATGTGGTGCGTTCCCAATAACCATTTGAACAGCCAGCGCTTCACCGAAGGCGCGTGCCATCCCAAGGACTACCCCTGTTAGCAATCCAGGCATAACGGTTGGTATTACGGTACGGGATAAGGTTTGCCATCTCGTAGCCCCTAATGCATAAGATCCTTCTTTTAATCCTGGCGGCAATGCGGATAAAGCATCTGTAGCGATGGATGTAATAGTCGGCAAAATCATGATAGATAAGACAGTCGCCCCTGCTAAAATACCGAGTCCTTGTCCAGGAAAGATATCCCGATACAATGGAACGATGACACTTAAGCCGACAAAGCCGTATACAACCGAAGGAATACCAGCCAGCAGCTCAATGACCGGCTGTAAATACTTTTTACCGATTTTCGGCATGATCTCAACCATAAATAAAGCAGCGCAAACCCCCAATGGAGCAGCAATTAATGCCGCTAGAATGGATGTGCTGAAGGACCCAATAATAAATGGAAGCGCCCCAAACAGCGGCGGTTCCCCCTCCGGCTTCCACTGGGTTCCGCCAAAAATTTGTTGTAAATCGATTCCGTCCCGGAAAAAGGTCGATAACCCTTTGGTCGCAACGAAATAGACCATGGAAAATATAATTACCACTAATAAAACGATACAAATGGATGAATATATTTTACCGGTCCATTCCTCTACAATATGTGGCTGTACTTTTTTTCTTCCGCCGGACTGAGCCATGAAACCTCTCCCTTTACACAGCACAGAAAGAGGCAGAATGCTCCGCCTCTTACCTTGCCATTATGATGTTAATTTAAAATTATTTTGTGATGTTTCCATCTTTATCACGTTTAACTTGCATTTTGCTCACTGGAATGTAGCCCAGTTCTTCAACATCGGCTTTTTGAACTTCATCGGATACCATGTAGTCGAGGAATGCTTTAACGGCTTCATTCGGGTCACCTTTTGTATACATGTGTTCGTATGCCCAAACCGGATAAGTACCGTTCGCTACATTATCTTCTGTCGCTTCGACACCTTCATATTTCAGAGCCTTGACTTTGTCGTCACTGAGGTAAGATAGAGCTAGGTAACCAATAGCTCCTGGGGTTTCACTAACCATCTTCTTTACTGTACCGGAGGCTTCTTCTTGGACGGAACCCGGAAGATCATCCGTTTTGGCTCCTAAAGCGTATTTCTCAAATGTAGCACGAGTACCGGAGCTCGAAGGACGGTTGATGATTTGAATCGCTTGATCTGGTCCGCCTACTTCTTTCCAGTTCTTAACTTTTCCTGTAAAGATGCTGACCAATTGGTCTTTCGTTAAGTTATCGATGGTAATGTCAGGATTTACAACAGCTGCCATAGCGACTACGGCTACTTGATGGTCCTTTAATTCGCCTGCAGGACCAGCATCGAGCTTTTCTTCTGCAAACACATCAGAGTTCCCGATGTCTGCTTGCCCGCCGGATACTTGTGTTAAGCCCGTACCGCTTCCTCCACCTTGAACTTGTATAGAAACGCCTGGATTGGTATCCATAAACTTTTTAGACACTTGATCAACTAATGGCTGCAGGGCCGAAGAGCCTACTGCCAAAATGGAACCGGATAATTTGGAGCCCGCTGCCTTTTCACCGTTACCAGCAGTAGTTGTCCCGTTTCCACCATTACTTTCAGCCTTATTGTTTTGACCACATGCAGCCAACGTCAGAGTAAGAACCACAGTCAAAATCAATAACATACTTTTTTTCATCGTCTCAGGTTTCCCCCTTATTGTTTGTACATCTTGATTATAGGCATCGATTATCAATCCCATGTTTTCGTTTTGTAAATTCTGTGTAAAAATATTCGTCGAATATTGTCTGCCTGTAATTTAGTCAAAATTGCGTAAAAATAAACACTCCTGCGATACATCTCGCAAGAGTGTTTAAAAAGAATAAATATACTTAATCGTCTTCTCCGGTATTTTTCGACAAAAGCCCTTTTAGTTCCTTCATAAACATATTGATATCTTTAAACTGGCGGTAGACCGAAGCAAATCTAACGTAAGCTACCTCATCCACCGGATAAAGCTGCTCCATTACCAATTCACCAATTTCGCGGCTTTCAACCTCAGCATTGGCCGAGTGACGTAAGGAGCGTTCAACCTCCGAAACGATGGACTCCAGCTGTTCGACGGAAACAGGGCGTTTCTCGCATGCGCGAATCAAGCCCCGCAGCATTTTTTCCCGACTGAACTCTTCGCGGCTGCCATCCTTTTTAATAACGATGAGAGGCATTTCTTCCACCATTTCAAAGGTTGTAAAGCGGCGGCTGCATTTCTCACATTCTCGCCTCCGGCGAATGGAACGGTTTTCGTTAGCAGGTCTAGAATCCAACACTTTCGTTCCTAAATAATCGCAATACGGACATTTCAAACTAGGTTCCTCCCCTCTAATCATCGAGCTTAATCCATTTTTGCATGACTACCAATAAATAACTTAAAAATTTCGTAATGAAGTCCCTACTTGCGGTACATAATACTGTTACCAACCACAAGGAGGTGAACAATCATGGCCCAAAATAACAATTCTTCGAACGACCTGGTGGTTAGACATGCTTCCGGAGCTTTGGATCAAATGAAATATGAAATAGCTCAGGAACTTGGCATTTCTTTCCCGCAAGACGGATATGCTGGTAACCTGACTTCCTACGAAAACGGTTCGATCGGGGGTTTCATTACGAAACGTCTGGTAACCTTGGCCGAGCAATCACTTGCTGGTCAATTTAAATAACGCCGATCTAACCGGGGAGCATTGGCTTGCAGTAAAATGCAGTCAATGCTCTCTTTTATCTAAAAGGCATCAGAAATCGTCGTATATCTCCGAGTACTGCTTATAGTAATGGCTGACCCTTTGTACATAGTGCCGGGTCTCGCCAAAAGGGATATCCTTCGACGTTTCGAGTCGGCCGTCCCACACACCGCTTTTTAGCCAATTTTTCACATTTGTTGGCCCTGCATTATATGCCGCAATCATGGCAATTTCGTTGCCGTCAAACTGGTTTTCCAGTGATTTTAAATACCATGTTCCAATCTGCAGATTGGTTCCTATTTCGTTTTGCACCTGAACTAGCGATGTATCAGGAAGCTTGGCTTTCATAATGACCCACTTTGCCGTATCGGGCATGATTTGCATTATTCCGAGCGCCCCTTTTTTTGACTGAGCCCCGGGCTTATAGTTGGTCTCCACCTTGATGATCGCCGCAACGATAAAAGGATCGAGGTTATTGCTGCGCGCATGCTGCCGAATTTCTTCTTTATAATAAATCGGATAGAATAGCGAAAGCCATGCTGAATTAAAAAAAATGAGAACCGTAAACCCGAGAAAAAGCAAAAGCAGCACTCTTTTTTTTCTAAGCCATCTCATGACAAACCCTTGTCCCGCCAAAATTGTTCAATCTGACGCTCCGTTTCTTCCAATCCGCGGCTGTTGTCAATCAAGATATCCGCCCTCTCCTTTTTCTGTTCGATATCCATTTGGGCCTTTAATCTGGCCTCAGCCTCTTCCCTGCTCAATTCGTCTCTGTTCATCAACCTAGCAAGCTGCAGCTCCCGGGGTACATATACGACCATAATTGCTTCATATAGCGATTCCAAGCCAGATTCGTAAAGCAACGGGATATCAGCTACCACTAATCGGTGAGGTTTTTCAGCCTCCAGCTCCTCCATCCGCTTCTTCATTTCTGTACGAATTGCCGGATGGGTGAGCTGCTCCAGTGCTTTGCGCTCATCCGGATGAGAAAACACAATTTCGCCTAGCTTTTTGCGATTTAAGGTTCCGTCAGGCAGCAGCACCGCTTGTCCAAAACGATCGACTACAGCAGCCAGAACCCGGTGCCCGGGCTCCATGATTTGCCTTGCAATCACATCCGCGTCAATGAGCGCCGCGCCACGACTAGTCAGCATTCGGGATACCGTACTTTTCCCGGTGGCAATGCCCCCCGTTAAACCGATATTCATCCCTTTAACACCTCACTGTTTTTCTTGGAACGGGATTTCGCATTGCTCTGTTTATGTGCTTCGTTCTTCTGGCTTGTCCCGTAAGGCATTTGACATTCCGGGCAAAAATGGGTTCCGCGGCCACCAACGACTGTTTTTTCCACCGGATGACCGCAGACGACACACGCTTCGCCCTTTCGTCCGTAAATTTTCAGTGAATGCTGGAACATCCCCATTTCGCCTTGACCGTTGACGTATGACTTAATGGAAGAACCGCCGGCATTAACCGCCTCGTTAAGCGTTGCAACAATTGCTTCATGCAGCCGATCCAGCTCGTGATCCGTTAGCTTGTCCGCCGGGTATTCAGGGTGAATCCCCGCTCGGAACAAGGCCTCATCTACATAAATATTCCCCAGTCCAACGACATATTCCTGGTTAAGGAGCGCAGGTTTAATTTTTGTTTTCCGACCGGACATTACCTGCCTGAATGCCTCTTTGGTGAAAGAGTTGTCGAGTGGCTCCAATCCCAGTTTGACCAAAGGCTTCTCCTTAAATTCCTCACCCGGATAGAACAAATGCATCGTACCAAACTGGCGAACATCTTTGTACCTTAGCTCCGTGCCATCCGTAAATTCAAAGATAACGTGAGTGTGCTTTTCAACAGGCTCATCCTTAGCATATAACCCGTATCTACCTTCCATTCGCAAATGGGAAACCAATACCAGCCCATCCATTACAATTCGTAAAAATTTTCCTCTTCGACCTATCTCTACAATCCGGTGCCCTGCCAGCTCCATTTCAAACCGCTTGATATCGTCCGGCCGCTGAATAATTCGCGGTAGCGATACCTTAACAGCCCGGATCGTTTTTCCGACGATCAATTGCGAAAGCGTTCTTCTGACCGTCTCTACTTCTGGCAATTCCGGCATTTCGTCACCTCATTTGTTGTTTATAAAAAACGGCTTAGCCCAAAAGGAACCATGCTTATAGGCATGATCCCCAGGCTCTTTTACTTCGCTTCGTACCAGTTCAACCCACAGCTTACCTCCGCCTTTAGAGGAACGGACAGCTGGAGCGCCTTTTCCATCGTTTCAGGTAAAAGCTTCTTCATCAACTCAAGCTCATCTGGCGGTACTTCGAATACCAATTCGTCATGAACCTGAAGCAGCATGCGGCTTTTCAACTTATGCTCATATAGCGTTTTATCCATAAGCACCATGGCGAGCTTAATAATATCCGCTGCAGTTCCCTGAATTGGCGTGTTCATGGCTGTACGCTCGGCAAAAGATCGCAGATTAAAATTAGAGGCGTTGATCTCCGGCAAATAGCGACGGCGTTCGAGCAATGTCTTAACATACCCGTCCCGCTTTGCTTCCTTGACGATCTCATCCATATAGCGGCGTACACCCTGGAACGCGTCAAAATATTGGTCGATAAATCTAGCTGCTTCTTTTCGTGTTATGTTCAAGTTTTGTGATAAGCCGTAATCGCTAATCCCGTATACGATACCGAAGTTGACTGCCTTGGCCGAGCGGCGCATATTCGCATCCACCTGATCCGGACCCACGCCAAACACATCCATAGCTGTTTTCGTGTGAATGTCCATATCGTGAAGAAAAGCTTCCTGCAATCCTTTGTCCCCTGATATGTGTGCCAGCACGCGCAGCTCGATCTGGGAATAGTCCGCAGAAAGAATATACCAGCCCTCCTCCGAGGGAACGAACACTTTCCGAATTTTCCGGCCCTCTTCAAGTCGAATCGGGATGTTCTGCAGATTTGGAAACTGACTGCTTAATCTGCCGGTAGCGGCAACTGTCTGGCGGAAATAAGTGTGAACCTTCCCCGTCTTCGGGGATATTTCCTTAAGTAGCCCTTCCACATAAGTGGATTGCAGCTTGGCCAGTTGACGATATTCCAGAATGAACTGGACAATTTCATGATAAGGAGCCAGCTTCTCCAGCACTTCCGCATCGGTTGAGTAACCGGTTTTGGTTTTCTTGATCACCGGCAGGCTCAGCTTATCAAATAGGATTTCCCCTAATTGTTTCGGAGAATTTAAATTAAACTCCGTACCGGCTATCTCATAAATCCGTGCAACGAGCTTATTGATCTGGGTCTCAAATTCAACCCCCAGCTCCTTCAGTGCATCCTGATTAACCGCCACTCCTTGCTTTTCCATGTCCGCTAAGATGCGAGATAGAGGCATTTCCAAATCATAAAATAGTCGGTTCATCTCATATTTCTCTAACTCACTTCGTTGCAGGGGAATAATGCGCAGCAGTGCATCCGCTTTTCGGGCCAGATGTAAGCTCAGTATATCGACATTAGGAACTTTGAATTTAGCACCTTTTCCGTAAACCTCTTCATCGCTAGGCAAGTACGGCAAGCCGTATTTTGCAGCTAGTCCGCTAATTGTCTGATCATTTTCCGTAGGGTCCAGCAAATAAGCAGCCAATTCCACATCATGCTCAGCACCGGCAAAAGCAATTCCCTGCCAAAACAATGCGAGATCCGCACGATGCAGATCATATCCACGTTTCGGGATGTTCTCGTCACCAAGCCAGCTCAAAACAGGCTTGGCCTCCTCCTCCTTAAGCAGTTCCAGCGGTAGAAAGAAATGCCGCTTAGCCGTCGATAGCATCAAGCCCATGATTGTGGCATGATGCGGATTTTCCCCATAAGATTCTATAACAATCCCTTCAATTTCGTGAAGGTGTTTTTCAACTTCCGACAGTTTAGCTGCATCTACGATTGTAACATCCAAATCAGGTGACTCTGAACGCTCAGTCGCCCCCGCCTCAGTTCCTGCGGCTCCAGAAACAGCCGGTAGCCGTTCAAGCAACGATTTGAACTCCAGTCTTCGCAGTACTGGTACGGCTTTCTCAGCTTCGATGCCAGAGAAAGTCATATCCTCCCAAGAGCGTTCAACTTGGACTTCACGATAAATCGTTGCCAGCTGCTTACTCATCCGAGCATCATCAGCATGGTTTACCAGATTTTCCTTCATTTTTCCTTTCAACTCATCCGTATGAGCCAATACCGACTCAACCGATCCGAATTGATGGAGCAGTTTGAGCGCCGTCTTTTCACCGATTCCTGGTACTCCAGGGATATTGTCCGAAGTATCTCCCATTAAACCTTTAAGATCAATAATTTGCTCAGGCTTGAGACCGTACCGCTCCTCAATTTCCTTCGGCCCGTAAGGTTCTACTTCACTAACTCCTTTTCGTGTTAGGGCTACCTTCACGCGGTCGCTGACTACCTGTAGCATATCCTTATCCCCGGTCACAACAAGCACTTCACGCCCTGATTCCTCAGCTTGCTTGGTAAGTGTGCCGATGATGTCATCTGCCTCATAGCCGGGCAATTCAAACCAAGCGATTCCGAAGCTCTCAAGAAGTTCACGCATTAGTGGGAACTGCTCCGACAGCTCCGGCGGTGTCTTGTCACGTCCTCCCTTGTAATCCTGATAGCCCTCATGGCGAAATGTTACCTTCCCCGCATCAAAAGCAACCAAAATGTGGCTAGGTTGTTCCTCATGTATAAGCCGCAACAGCATATTCGTAAAGCCATAAACGGCATTGGTATGCAGACCGCTAGAATTCGTCAGCGGCGGCATGGCAAAAAAGGCCCGGTAAATGATGCTGTTGCCATCTATAAGAATCAATTTATCCATACTACACCTCATTAAGAGTTTTCTTCCTGTTACTTATGATAACACAGGGCGCCCACGTATAACACAAACGAAGGTCAAAACCAAATGACTAAACGCTGGGAATTGATCTAATAATTAGCCAGCCTACAAACAACAAACCGGCCGCCGTATGCAATTTGCAAGCGGCAGCCGGTTTCGAGTGGCCTTTAATAGCTTAGAGTGTCTATATAGTGCTTACTCTTACTGATTCAAATCGGGACGGTGTCCGGTAACAAGATAAACAGCACTTTCTCCGATATTGGTGGCATGATCGGCAATCCGTTCAATATAGCGTCCAACCAGCGTAAGAAGCATGGCTTGCTGAAGTGATTCCGGTTTATCGATCATATACGAATACAATTCGCGGATCGTTTGACTGTACAAATGATCCACTTCATCGTCATCCCTTGCCATTTTGTAAGCCAGGTCCGTGTTCTCATCCAGATATGATTGCAGTGATTCCTTCAGCATCAATATGACCATCTCGGACATCTTCGGAATATCGATTAACGGCTTAATTAACGTTTGCCCTTCAAGCCGGGTCGTTACCTTTGCAATATCGATCGCTAAATCTCCCATACGTTCAAGATCGCTCGATATTTTAAAAGCGACGATAATCCGCCGCAGGTCCTTGGCAACCGGCTGCTGGGTTACAATCAAACGCGAACCGATTTCCATTACCTGTTCTTCCAGTTTATTCAGCTCGATATCCCGCTCGACAATTTGCTTAGCTTTGGCCGAATCCAGATTTTGCAGGGCGACGATCGCTTCCGATAGTGCATTCTCAACATGCTCACCCATTTGTCTAAGCAACTGGCGTAATTCCTCCAGGTTTTGATCAAATTCCTTTCTTTGAATCATCTTGCTGTAGCCTCCTTGTTTATCCGAAACGACCGGAAATGTAGTCTTCTGTACGCGAATCTTGAGGGGTGGAGAACAGCTTCTCCGTTTCATCCGCCTCGACGATTTCTCCATTCAGGAAAAAGACAGTTCGTCCCGAAATTCGCGCCGCCTGATGCATGTTATGCGTTACCATTACGATCGTATACCTATCTTTTAATTGCTGAACCAACTCTTCAATCTTTAAGGTTGAAATCGGGTCAAGTGCCGAAGTCGCTTCATCCATTAATAAAATATCCGGCTGCACCGCAATAGCCCGTGCAATGCAAAGACGCTGTTGTTGTCCACCAGACAAGCTAAGGGCCGAGCGTTTCAGGAAATCCTTGACTTCATCCCAGAGGACCGCTTGTCTTAAACTTTGTTCTACAAGTTCATCAAGAGCCGCTTTGCTTTTGACACCATGTAAACGAGGACCATAAGCCACATTATCGTAGATTGATTTCGGGAACGGGTTCGGTTGTTGGAAAACCATACCTACCTGCTTGCGCAGCGCTTCGACCTGAACGTCATCCCCGTATATTTCAGTTCCGGCAATTTGTACGGAACCTTCAATTTTGGTACCTGGGATCATATCATTCATTCGGTTCAGTGTTCGCAGGAGCGTCGACTTCCCGCAGCCCGATGGTCCAATAAATGCGGTAATCGCCTTCTCCGGTATATCCAGGGAAACGTTCTTCAATGCGTGAAATTGCTCATAGTACAAATTCAACTTCTCAATGTGGATAATCGTATCCATGTCAGTTCTCCTTCGCTAAGTAAACATCCTTGCCTTTGGCGGCCATCCTTATCCCTGAGCAAGGCCTGCAAAACATGGCCTCATAAAACTTCAAGCACGGTACTCACGTTCGACGAGAGCCCGTGCTGGCGCTTTAGCCCTATGGGATTAGTATGCTCCAGTACCAAAAACCCATCAACATGTATAAAACAATTTTAGCTTGTTTATGTAAAAGAAAATAATTCGAAATGTAAACACAGTGTAAAATCTTATTCCGGCAGGGCTAATTGTTCGAGCTCCCTCAATACGAAATCCGTTCTTGAAGCGGCAGTATCCGAAAATTGATACATTTCTCTTCCTCTTGTCTCAACAGCTCGAGCGGATTGAACCAGTTCCTCAAACGTCTGGTCAGCTTTTCCCACCCTAATGTGACTTTCCTCCATCTCTACCGCAGTTGAGGTAGCTGTATCAGCCGTTTGTTCAACAAGGTGATTTACCGTGGCCAGCGATTTCCCGATATCCTCGGAAAGCCGCTTCGTTTGCTCGGACAGTTTTTTCACCTCGCTGGCAACGACGGCAAATCCCCGTCCGTGTTCTCCGGCATGTGCCGCTTCAATAGATGCGTTGATGGCAAGCATCCCACTCTGTTCTGCAAGCGCTTGAATATGTGCTGCAATGGACGATATCTGTTCCGCTCGTTCCAGCAGCTCCGCCACTTGTTTCTCTTGGGAGCGAGTCATCTCCAGTACTCTGGTAAAAGAAGCCTTAACCTCCTCAAGCTCCAACCGGCCAGCCTTCGCAAGCCCGCTCATTATTTCCGATTCCCGCAGGCTTCGCTCAGCAGTAGTCGATACGCGTTTAACCGATTGTTTAATCTCGACGACACGATCATGGCTTTCCCTAACGGTTATCCGGCGAGATTCGTTCGTCACTCGCTGCAAATCGCGGGAAATCTGCATCAAGTCCTGCACGGTTAGAACCCCATAAAATTTCCCCCGCTCGGTCATAATCATGCAATCGTAGAAACGGTCATCCTCCCGTCCCAAGGCTGCATCAAGCAAATCTTCAGCCGGCATCGTTAGTTCACATATGAGAGGGAGTTTGTCAGCGAAAAGCAGGGCCGGACGATCATAAAACAAATCCGCCGCAAATCTGCCCGTCAAATGGCGGTAGAAGCGATCACGCATTAGAAGTCCCAGCGGCTGTTCAGCCTCATCACAGCACACAATACAGGAAATATCCTCCTGCTTTCGAAATAACTGCAGAACATTCCGGCATAATTCGCCGAGCCCAATAACGGGAACGTTTCTACAATAAGGACGGGGGCTAATCATCTGCCCAGCATCCATGTCGGGACGCTCTAAAACCGCAACAGCTTCATTTTCCAACTCTAACACTCCCCGAAAAAAAGATGCGTTCATGCTAGAATCATAGAAATCTTATATTTGGGGTGTATTTTCGGTACTTTAGGCCTGTGTAAAATTAACTATTTGACGTTTAGAAAAAAACACCCATCATGAAGGGATTACATGATAGGTGCCTTTTTTTTATTTACTACCAGCTTGTAGCCAACCCCACGGATGGAGTCTATATGTACGGACTGAGGATCCAGCTCTAGCTTCTTACGAAGGGAGCTGACATGAACATCTACCGTTCGTTGACCACCAATATAGTCAAATCCCCAAACCGCGTTCATTAAATCGTCCCTCGTCATAACAACTCCGGGTTTTCGAGCCAGATATAGCAGCACTTCGAATTCCTTCGGTCTTAGTGTGATCGCCTCACCATTTAAAGTAACCTCGTATTTCTCCGGATAAATGGTTAACGCGCCAAGCGAAATTTGTGGATTATCCTGACTCAGAGGCTTCTCTCTTTCCTCCTGGCCGTTGGACCTGCGAAGAACAGCAGCAACCCGGGCAAGCAGTTCTGCTACGCCAAACGGTTTCGTAATGTAATCATCCGCCCCGGACTTCAGGCCCTGGACCACTTCTTCTTCGGCATTTTTGGCGGTTAAGATAATGACCGGCGTCATTACTCCCTCACTTCTCAGCCTCGACATAATCTCAAATCCGTTCATCCCCGGCAGCATTAAATCAAGCAGAATCAAGTCAAACTCTTGATGGAGCGCAGTTTCATAACCTGTCTGCCCGTGTTCTTCTACGACAACTTCATATCCTTCACTAGAAAGATTGTAAGATAAAAGCCTAGATAACGTCGGTTCATCCTCAATAACTAATAGACGCTGTGTCATAGAACCCCCCATTTATTTTACGTACGAGTTCAAAAAAAGAATGATCGCACATTTAAACCAGCATGGATTTACATCTCATGACAAGCTCAGCATATCACGACATTGTTAACTCGGTGTAAAATATTAAAAAAACGGTTTACACAAGGATTAGTTTTCAAAAGGATGCATCAAAGGAAGCTCCAAAATAAACGATGAGCCTTCCCCAACCCTGCTCTCTACACGGATCGTGCCATGATGCAGTTCGACAAGGTGCTTCACGATCGAAAGGCCGAGTCCTGTACCTCCTGAACTGCGAGATCTCGCTTTATCAACGCGATAGAAACGTTCAAAGATACGCGGCAAATCTTTTTTCGGAATACCAATCCCTGTATCGCTTACGGTAAACCTGATTTGCTCCTCCTCTCCTCCTTCGTTGATGATTTCGGCGTCTACGCGGACCCTTCCTCCCTCTTGGGTATAGCTAATTGCGTTGGAGAGAAGATTCATGAATATTTGCTGCAGCCGGTCTTCATCTCCCTCGATGAAGAGATGTTCGGGGATGTCATGTGTCATAACGATAGATTTCTTCTTAGCCGCCGGAAGCAGTACTTCATAGATGTTGTCGATCAAATCCTTGATTTGCACAGGCGCGTATTCCAGAGGTATCCGCTTGGACTCAATCTTGGACAATTCGAGTATATCCCCTATCAGACGGTTGAGGCGATCGCCTTCGTCATAAATAATTTGCAAGAAAGAACGTGTGGTCTCCTCGTCTTTAACCCCACCAGCCAGAAGCGTCTCGGCAAAGCCTTTAACGGCGGCAATCGGTGTTTTAAGCTCGTGGGACACATTGGCCACGAACTCACTTCGCATCCGTTCCAGCCTACGAATGTCCGTAACATCCTGAAGGAGGAAAAGCATGCCCCGGTAGCTGTCGTCATCTTCAAACATCGGCACGCCATCAAACATCAGGATTTTCTCCTCGGGATCGTAAACGGTTCGTTCCTCCCGCAAAAAATCCTTGCGTTCAATCCCTTCCTCAACAAACTTATGCAACTCAAAATTCCTTTTCAGTTCATGATAGGATTTTCCAAGTAGCAGGTCGCCTTTCATGTGCAAAATCCGTTCTGCCTCCCGGTTGATCAGAGCAACCTTACTGGAGGCATCCACCATAAGGATACCCCCAGTCATGTTGGCCAGAACGCTTTGCATTAGGTCCTCATTATCACGAATCCGCTTCAGCTGCTGCTGCAGACTGTCTGCCATTCCATTAATGGCTTGCCCCAACTGTCCGATTTCATCGCGCCGTCTGAGCCTAACTCTGGCATCATAATCGAGCTTCGAGATTCGGTTCGCTACTCGTGTAATTTGTACAAGCGGCTTGGTCAGCCCCGTTGCCACCCGATAGCTAATCAATGCTGCAAGGAGAAAGAGAATGAGAAGACCTCCCGACATGAGCAGAAAGCCCTGCTTCAGGCCTTTCTCAACGGCAGCCAGACTCATTGATAAGCGGATGTATCCGTCGAACCCTTCCTTGGAGGTCACGCGATGAGCAACATATAACATGTTCTCCCCGATCGTATCACTGAAACGGATTGCGCTGCCGACCTCCCCTTTTGAGGCAGATACGATTTCCTTTCGATGGCTGTGGTTGTCCATCTCTTCAGCCGCCATATCAGAATCGCCGATAACCGTACCATCCAGGTTGATAAAAGTGACCCGCGAATCGGTCATTTTCTCCAATTTTTTAGCCTGCTCCGTATAATACGTTTTTGCCTCAGCCTTACCATCCGCTGGAACGAAATGCAATGTACTTTCCAATAACTTGATTTCCCGCGCCATGTTCTCCTCCAAAGCGCGGATATGCGAATCCTTGAACAGTTGTGCCATCGTTATACCCGACGCTAACATCGATATGCCGACGAGCCCCATCAGGATTAGTGTTAGTCGTGTACGAAATGTTTTCATCTTTATTTGAACACCGGTTCCTTGAATGCGGCCAGTTTTTCAAGCGAAGCTTTCTCTACACCCGCATGCAGGCTGTCTCCATGTGAGTCCATCGTAACGATGGCGGCGAAGCCCTCAACATCTAAATGCCACATCGCTTCCGGAATACCAAATTCCATAAAATCAACGCCATTAACCTTTTTAATGCATTCGGCGTAATACTGAGCGGCCCCGCCAATAGCATTCAAATATACGCCACCGTGCTCTTTTAGCGCAGCCAGCGTTTTAGGGCCCATTCCGCCTTTGCCAATAACGGCGCGGATCCCGAATTTTTTCATAATATCACCTTGATAAGGTTCCTCGCGGATGCTGGTTGTCGGCCCGGCCGCTTTGACATGCCAGCCTTCTTCATCTTTCAGCATCACCGGTCCGCAGTGGTAAATCACTGCACCGTTCAGATCAACCGGAGAATCGTGATCCATCAAATACTTATGAAGCGCATCGCGGCCGGTATGCATTTCCCCTTGGATGATTACCACGTCGCCAACCCGCAGCTCCCGCACCTGCTCCTCAGTGATTGGGGTATGCAGCACAATCTCCCGGCTCTTAGAGGATTCCATTTCTTTGGGTTCACCCGCCGCATTCTCTGTTTTCCGCTCGACAGACACTTCGCTGCCGCGTTCATACACCCATTTGGCGATTTCGCCTGTGGCCGGATTAATTTCCACTCCTTGGCGCCGGAACGCCCAGCAGTTGTACGCTACAGACACAAAAAAGCTGGCTGGCAGCCGATTGGCAGCGCCAACCTTGCAGCCGAGCAGCGTGACTTCACCGCCAAAGCCCATCGTCCCAATACCCAGCTGATTGGCGGCCTCCATGATGTACTTCTCCAGTCGATCCAGCTCTTGCACCGGGTTGACGTCATCGACAGGTCGGAATAACTGCTTCTTAGCCAGTTCGTAACCGGTAGTTCTGTCACCGCCGATCCCTACGCCGAGAAAGCCGGCGCTGCAGCCTTGGCCTTGTGCTTGATAAACGGCGTGTAATATACATTTACGTATTCCGTCGAGATCTCGTCCCGCGCGACCTAAGCCTTCGAGTTCAGTTGGCAAGCTGTACTGTATATTTTTATTTTCACAGCCCCCGCCTTTTAGAATAAGTCGTATATCAATATATTCATGCTCCCACTGCTCGAAATGAATCACCGGGGTACCCGGACCAAGGTTGTCTCCACTGTTTTCTCCGGTAAGCGAATCAACAGAGTTGGGCCGGAGCTTTCCGTTTTTTGTAGCTTTCTGAACAGCTGCAGCAATATCCCGTTTCATTTTGATTTGGTTTGCACCAACCGGAGTGTGTACAATAAAGGTAGGCATTCCAGTATCCTGGCATATCGGAGAAACCTGCTCCTCAGCCATCTTAATATTTCGTGAAATGGTTGATAGTGCTAACCCGGCGCGCGTCGCCTCGTTCTCACTGGCCCACCCGCGATTTACCGCACGGCGGACATCTCCCGGCAGTTGGGTTGATGTTTCTACAATTAATTGATATACGCTTTCTTCAAACTGGTGCATAATCCAAGATTTCCCCTCTCATTCTTCGGATAAACACTTTCGCTTAAATCACCGTAAATGTATGCATAGCTATATGCTCTTCAATAGATTTATAATAACATAATAAAACCTTCCAGGTTGACAATTTTTGTACAAAAATAACTATATGATAAGAGAGGTTTATCACTGATGAGCTATCATTTTTCAGCTTATATGTACCGCTTGCGCTCGATTCAGCGCTGGAGTCTGATGCGCAGCACTGCGGCTGATAATGTCGCAGAGCATTCCTACCATGTGGCACTTCTAACGCACCTGCTCTGCGAGGTAGGGAACCACCTATACAATAGGAGCTTAAACTCAGAAAGAGCAGCTGTTCTGGCTCTATTTCATGACGCTACCGAAGTATTTACCGGTGATATACCTACTCCGGTGAAGCATCACAATCCGCGGCTGCTGTCCAATTTTCGAGAGATGGAGGATATTGCCGCCGAGCGGCTGCTAGGCATGGTTCCCCCAGAATTGAAGCAAAGCTACACCTCCCTGCTTTCCCCTGGTAAAGCTATCGCTTCCGGCTCCAATGAGGATGCGGAGCTTCTGAAATATGTAAAAGCAGCGGACAGCCTGGACGCCTACTTAAAATGCGCCTGGGAGCTCACTTCCGGCAACCGTGAGTTCGCTGTCGCCAAAAGCCAGCTGTTGGAGAAGCTGCAGCGGCTCGATTTACCGGAAGTTGCTTATTTCCTGGAGCACCTCGCTCCTAGCTTTGAGATGACTCTGGATGAGCTGTCTGAGCCTACCAACGGTGAATAAAAGGATACTGATTCATCCGTTTACAATTTCTCCTCCGTTGATATGAAGCACCTGGCCACTCATATACGAAGAGTCATCCGAAGCAAGGAAAACGTAGGCCGGAGCTACCTCCTCCGGTTGACCAGGACGCTGCATTGGGGTAGTTCCGCCAAACTCAGCTACTTGCTGCTGGTCGAAAGTCGATGGAATGAGCGGCGTCCATATCGGGCCTGGGGCCACTGCATTGACACGGATACCTTTATTACCAATGAGGTTCATTGATAGAGAGCGGGTAAAGCTCACGATCGCCCCTTTAGTCGCGGAGTAGTCGAGCAGTTGAGGATTACCTTTATAGGCCGTCACCGATGTGGTATTAATAATGGTGCTGCCTTTTTTCAAATGCGGAAGGACAGCTTTCGTTAAATAAAACATAGAGAACAGGTTCGTTCGAAAGGTTCTTTCCAACTGCTGTGCAGTAATGGCGGTGATATCCTGTTGGGGATGCTGCTCTGCCGCATTATTCACCAAAATATCAATTCGCCCGAAGAAATCCATTGTTTGTTTAACGATTTGGGTGGCAAAAGCCTCTACTCCGATATCTCCGGCAATCAGTAAACATCTTCGTCCCTCCTGCTCAACTTCCTGCTTCGTCTTTTCAGCATCGCTATGCTCACTTAAGTAAACGATCGATACATCCGTACCTTCCTTGGCATAAGCTACGGCAATCGCCCGCCCGATTCCGCTATCACCACCGGTAATTATCGCGACCTTACCCTGCAATTTACCAGCAGCTTTATAGTTTCCTTCATACTGAGGCTGAGGGTGCATTTGTGCCTCGATACCGGGCTGCTGATTTTGGTGCTGGGGAGGCATGGTCTGCTTCGATTGTCCATTTTCTGCCATTAATTATTCTCCTTCATCGTGTTGTCGTAAAATTCTCTATTCCTCAATTAGGATAGCCCGCAGGGCCAAGCTTATCCCTATCATCTTCGAACTCGATTCCAAAGCGACTCAAAAACCAAGTGTCGTCGTATTTTCGCAGGTAGGCGTACTTTTGTCTTCGCAATTCAACAGCCTCCCGTTGCTCACTTTCCGATTTAGCTATTTCGCTCTCTCTGAACGTCCTGTACACCTGCCCGCAGCAGACGGATATCAACGCTTCCGAGAAATGCAAATACGCCAGAATGAGGAGATCGAAGCCCCATTGTTCCATACTGTCGTCATATGGGAAGTTTTGCCTGAAAACCTGAATAAGTGAAACCTCCGGCACATAAGCGCAAAAACCGCCAAGCAGCCATATTCTTAGCGAAAACTCAGCCGTCTCCATTTCTTTTCCAATAAAGCCATCCTCTATCCCGCCGATATCCCTAAACTTGTCTCGATGAACGGCAAAGCATTCCCAAGACAACCAAGTCAATGCTTTTCCCTCAGCCACTAGAGGATAGTTGCGAATGGAGCTTAGCAGCCCATAAACCTCGTGGTCCCTGTTTGGTATAACGACAGAATGCTCACGAACCTTAAAAGAAGGTGAACTGCAATCCGCCTCTCCCGTCATGAGCGGTTCCAACAGTTTTTCCATCCAGTAATCGTCATAATAGAGATGAGCGCCGCAAAAAATTAAATACTTCCCGGTTGCATGGGCTGCTCCGACATTTCTCGCTGGAATTCCTTGCTCACCCTTCAGCCTCTTGATCGGCCTTTCGAAGCGGTAGCCCATGAGAAAATCGCAACATCCATCCACGGACCCTTCGTCCACAATGATGACTTCATATGAAAGGGTTGTACGTGAAACCTTAAGCGACTCCATAGTCGTATAAAGATCGATTCCGCCATTCTTGACGGTAATAATGATAGATACGGTAATAGGTTCGGAAAGCATACTAATACTCCTTATATTTGGATAATATTTATATTTAATACATTTCAGTAATTTGTAGATGATTCCATAATAACCCAAATCGTACTTTCAGTAAACAAAAACAAAACTTCTAGTTTATTATCTTTCCCAATATATCTCACTATGTTAATTACAGGAGGGGTGTTATGGACTACGAAGCATTGGGTAGAAGGCTGCGTCAAGAAAGGCATAAAATGCACTTGACCCAGGAAAAACTCGCCGAAAAAATCGAGGTTTCGGATGCATACATAGGGCAAATTGAGCGCGGAGAGCGCAGCTTATCGTTAGATACGCTAATCAAGCTGGCCAATCAGCTTGGTGTTACCGTAGACTATCTGCTTCATGATTCCTTTGAAATCACCAACGATAATTTTATAAGCCAGATACAACAGATTATGGCAAATCGTTCATCCAAAGAAAAACAGTTAGCGCTAGATATCATCAAGTTGATGTTTACCCACCTCGATGAATTGGGGAACGAACCGGGCGACCCTTCATAAAGCGATACGATTGCTATCCGTTCTATGAATAAAGAGAAAAATGACCTCCAGTCATTCCCTATAGGGAGTACTGGAGGTCATTCTCTTCTTGTGACGATTAAATGATCGTGCTAAACACCATAAAAAAGGAAATAAGCAAAACTGTTACCGACAACAGTGCACTAAGTGTACGAAGCTTGCCTACCTCGGCCGTCGTAGCTTTGTTCTGCCGAATGCCTTCGAGTGCAAGGCGAAGCGGCTTGCCCATGATACCGCTAAAAGCTCCGATCGCCAAATAAAGCAAGGTAATGACAATCATCCACGGAACGGAATAATCACCTTGACCGATCAAATATCCGCCGGTTAATAGCTGAATAATTAGACCGATTTGGGCGTATTTGTTCAATGAATTAACCGCAGAAATTGTGCCTTCACGGCCGGCAAGCGATAACTTATCCACTTTTCCCAATACCAACGGTAGGAACAGATAAAAGCCAAGAGCTAAAGCGCCAATAATATGTAGAAAAAGCATGACCTGATACATATCACAACCACCTTTCTATAGTCAATTACTTTTATTATATTCTATTATACCTTTATAGGGAAATAGAATAAAAAAAAGAAAACCTCCCTAAGTTCGGGAGGTCATAATATATATTCAAAACGGAGGAAACTGATTAACCTTCTACAACGGCAATCACATTACGTACAGAAGTAGCCGATTTATCGAGAGCTGCTTTTTCGTCATCCGTCAGCTCCAGTTCAAACACTTTCTCAATACCGCTGCCGCCAAGTATAACCGGAACGCCCATAAATAGGCCATCATAGCCGTATTCACCTTCCAGCAAAGCGATAACTGGTAAAATCCGCTTCTTATCCTTCAGGATCGCTTCAGTCATCTGAACGAGCGATGCCGCAGGCGCATAATAAGCGCTGCCGTTACCAAGCAAGTTTACGATCTCACCGCCGCCAACCCTTGTCCGCTTTACGATCGCTTCGATGCGATCAGCCGGAATCAGCGTGTCGATCGGAATCCCTCCTACGCTAGAATACCGCACTAGCGGTACCATATCATCCCCGTGACCGCCAAGCACAAACCCGCGTACATCCTCAACGGAAACGTTTAGCTCTTGTGCGATAAACGTGCAATAGCGAGCGGTGTCCAGAACACCGGATTGCCCGATAACACGGTTTTTCGGGAACCCGAGCGCCTTATATGCCGCATAGGTCATGGCGTCAACCGGATTACTCAAAATAATTACCGTCGAGTCAGGGCAATATTTCTTAACGTTCTCACATACCGAGCGAACGATTCCTGCGTTCGTATTCACGAGATCGTCGCGGCTCATCCCCGGTTTACGGGCGATGCCGGCTGTGATGATCACGATATCGGAACCGGCTGCGTCCTCGTAGGAAGATGTACCGATAATGTTACTGTCAAATCCTTGAACCGGACTAGCCTCGAGCATATCGAGCGCTTTACCCTTTGTTGGGTTTTCAAGCTGCGGGATATCCAGCAGCACAACATCTCCAAGTTCTTTTTGAGCAAGCATGAGCGCCGTCGTCGCACCGGTAAAGCCAGCGCCGACAACGGTAATCTTTTTACGTTGATTAGCCACGATGGTCAAGCCTCCTACATGTTTTCGATCACTTGATCGGCAAATTCAGAGCATTTTACTTCAGTTGCGCCTTCCATTAAGCGGGCGAAATCGTATGTTACCGTCTTGTTGTTGATCGCTGTTTCAAGCCCTTTGTAGATAAGGTCAGCCGCTTCGAGCCAGCCGAGGTGCTCTAGCATCATGACCCCGGACAAAATGACGGAACCCGGGTTCACAACATCCAGATCCGCATATTTCGGCGCCGTCCCGTGCGTCGCTTCGAAAATCGCATGGCCGGTGACGTAGTTGATGTTAGCCCCTGGAGCAATGCCGATGCCACCTACTTGTGCAGCCAAAGCGTCGGACAAGTAGTCGCCGTTCAAGTTCAGCGTAGCGATCACGTCAAAATCCGTCGGCCGCGTCAATACCTGCTGCAGCGCAATATCCGCAATTGCATCCTTGATAAGGATTTTCCCTGCCGCTTGCGCATCCTTCTGCGCCTGATTCGCTGCTTCGGTGCCGGACTGTTCCTTGATCCGATCATACTCCGCCCAAGTAAATACTTTATCCCCGAATTCCGCTTCCGCTACTTCGTAACCCCAATTCTTAAACGCGCCTTCCGTAAACTTCATGATATTGCCTTTATGAACGAGCGTAACGCTCTTGCGCCCATGCTTGACCGCATATTCCACCGCCGCACGTACAAGGCGCTTGGAGCCTTCCTCAGACACCGGTTTAATGCCGATCCCGGATGTTTCCGGAAAGCGAATTTTCTTGACTCCCATTTCATTTTGCAGGAAGGAAAGGACCTTCTTCACTTCTTCGGATCCTTCTTTGTATTCGATGCCTGCATAAATGTCTTCGGTATTCTCCCGGAAAATGACCATGTCCACGAGCTCCGGATGTTTTACCGGCGAAGGAACGCCATCGAAATAGCGGACAGGACGCAGGCAAACATACAGATCGAGTTCCTGACGGAGCGCTACGTTGAGCGAGCGAATGCCGCCGCCAATTGGCGTCGTCAGCGGTCCTTTGATCGCCACAATGTACTCACGGATCGCCGCAAGCGTATCAGCCGGCAGCCACTCTCCGTATGTATTAAAAGCTTTCTCGCCTGCAAATACTTCGTACCAGGCGATTTTCTTCTCACCGCCGTAAGCTTTCTCCACGGCGGCGTCCAATACACGTTTGGATGCTTTCCAGATATCGCGGCCGGTGCCGTCACCCTCGATAAAAGGGATGACGGGGTGATTAGGCACCTGCAGCTTTCCATCTTTAAAATCAATTTTCTCGCCCTCGGTTGGAAGGTCGAACTTTTCCAGCTTCAACATGTTATTTTTTTCCTCCTTACCACAATTTCTGCTCAGCTTATCACGGTCTCCATTTTAGCATAAATGCCCAGGTAGTTTCCCGCTTCTCGCCTATCTAAGTTCAATCGGAACGTACTGCTGATTGATGGCCCCTGTGTATTCGGCACGCGGGCGGATAATTCGGTTGTCGTCCAACTGCTCCAAAACGTGTGCTGTCCACCCGGAAAGTCGACTGATCGCAAAAATCGGCGTAAACAAATCGCTCGGAATACCAAGCAACGTGTACACAGATGCCGAATAAAAATCGACATTCGGTTTAAGTCCTTTTTGGCTCGTTACGAGTTGATCGACTTTGACGGAAATGTCGTACAACGTCATATCACCTTTCAACAGGCTGAGCTGACGCGACATCTTCTGCAGATGCTTCGCCCGCGGATCCCCATTCTTGTAAACGCGATGACCAAAGCCCATGATCTTCTCTTTATTAGCTAATTTGCGCTGAATATACGGTTCAGCTTGTTCCAGCGTCCCGATCTCACCCAGCATTCTCATCACAGCTTCGTTGGCACCACCATGCAGTGGGCCCTTTAAAGTACCTATGGCCGAGGTTACAGCGGAGTAAATGTCAGATAGCGTAGCGATCGTAACACGGGCGGAGAACGTAGAAGCGTTCAGTTCGTGATCGGCGTGAAGCACAAGCGCTTGGTCAAGCGCACGAATCGCTACCGGATCCGGTTGTTCTCCGGTCAGCATATAAAGGAAATTATGCGAAATCGACACACCCTTAAGTGGGGCAATCGGTTCCTTACCATCGCGAATTCGCGCATAGGCCGCAATCAACGTAGGGATCTGAGTCTGGAGTTTGATCGCTTTTAACTGGTTGCTGTCACGAGAGATGTCATTAGCGGTTTCGTCATACAAGGCGAGAGCTGATACGGCAGTACGAAGCACTGCCATCGTATTTGCATTCGCCGGGTACAGTTTCATTTGATCGATAACAGCTTGTGGAACGGCAGCATAATCGCTTAATTGCTGCTCCAGATTGGTGAGTTCGGATTGTGTGGGCAGCTTGCCGTACCAAAGTAAATAGGCGGTTTCTTCAAAGCTTGCGCGTTCTGCCAAATCGTCGATATTGATGCCACGGTATGCGAGGACACCGTCGTGAATGGAACTGATCGAAGAAGTCGCTGCTACAATGCCTTCCAGGCCCTTGGTAGCTGTCATGAAACATCTCTCCTTTGTTAACATTTTGTGAGCAAACAAGCCAATGAAAACATTTTCAAATTTAAAGTTTAAAATTTTTGAAGTATTATGCATGAGGTCCAAATAAAAGAAAAGGAGGCTTCAAATGCTTACAAATTCATCATACTGGATTTCGCGAGGCATGGGAACTGCCTGAAGGCCGCTTAGTACATCAAATTGTTTTATCACGATCATAAAAAATTACAATTGTGTGAACGTAAATTTACGATTATCCATGTGTATTTGAGACACCATGAATCCTTGCCCAGCAAGGGGTTACGTCTTGTTTTCCAGTAGAAATAAGGATTTATAAAGAATGGGGAAATCAATCATAGTGTGGGGTAAATGTGGGAAAAGAGGGGCAACATCAAGCGTTGAGCCCTCTTTTCTGTGTAATAATGCTATATAAAAAACATTATGTTTTTGAAGTTGATTTTATAGTATGATAATAGTTTTACAGCTTCGTGTAATGGAATGTTGCCCGGGGCTTGTTCGTATTCTTTTAAAACACCAATTGGGATGTTTGTAAATGATGATACTTCCTCAAGTGTTTTTTCTTGTATTAACCGAATGTTTTTTATACTGCATTTACACCCAGATAAGCTTACTTCCATCATGGTTCATCCTCTCATTGTTGTTTACTGATGACTGACTAAATGATAAAATTACCGCGATGCTTGTCCGAAAGGAGCAAGAACGTTGAACATCTCCCGTGGGAGATGCTTGCTTCCTGACCTACTCAAACAACGGAAATGGACTCAAACCTATTTTGCAGAACGATCTGGTAGGAGCGTCCGAATGATATCCCATTTTTGCAATAATGAACGGGCAATGTTGCCGGAAGATATGTACGTCTCTGCCATGATTCTAGAATGCAGAATGGAAGACTTGTATGAGTGGGTGTATAAGAAGTGAGCTTGCGGGCATACCGCGCTCCCTCGGGCAATTCTGGAACAATTTGTTCTAAAAGCTCATTATGCGTTTGACATAAAATTCACTTCCTTTCTTGTTATTCTAATCCCCCTACAATTCCGATTGAGTTGTAATATCACCGCATATCAAGCAAATTCTTATACTTCTTTCGGCTTTTGTAAGCGCTTTATGTACCGCGGTTATAAAGTTAGCCCTTTTGTACTATCCATGATTTTCCTGCGGTACTTTAATTATATGCGAACGTGCGTTCCTGTCAACGATATATTACCATTTTGGTAATATTGTGAGCGGACAGATTTAGAAACGTCTTGATTTAATGGCTCGTCATTGGTTATTATAAGAACAAACGTTCTTGTTTGGAGTGATGAATATGCCTATGGGCTTAAGTAACGAAGATTACTCTTATGTTAAGTTATACATTATATTGCCGCTGATCCTGACGGCGTTTGAACGTGATAAGAAAATCATCGAACGTGAGCTAAAGACACCGCGACCATATGTGACGCTGTTGGATAATGCGATTAAGCGTGTGGAGGACGATCACCGGGAAGTGCGGCGTAAATTTAGAGTGCTGGGCTTGAAGGTATATGAAGAGAAACGAACTGTGGATGGCATATATGCCCGTTATCTATGCAGGGGATATCATTATGAGTTTAGTATGTTGTGGAGCCTTATAACGGCAGAATCAAGCGTACTAATGGAGAAATACTTGGGGCTGGATATATTTAAGTACATTAACCCAGCTATACCGGATGATGGGCATACTTATGATGTGCCTTCGGATGTAAAACAATGACCGCCATTATTCGGCGGTCTTATTTTTATCTCGTTCAATTTTTTCTTCTATAGCTTCCAATATAAAAGCATTTCGGCTCGTACCTAGAGACTCAGCAATTTTATCAATTCTTTCCCGATCCCCCTTTTTACCCCATAATTTTATTTGATCATAGTTAGCTGAATTATATTTGTCTTTTGCTCTTGTCGATGCTTTCCCCTGTTTTTCCATTATTATCACCTCACCTTGATAATAACACAAATAATATACTGATACCAGTATAAAAAACTATTGACAATATAGTGGTACCAGTATATAATAGAAATATAAGGAGGTGAGACAAGGACATGAAAGATTGGGTAACGCTCCTCACGGCAATCATCCAGTTACTTACCGCGTTTGTACTACTAAGAAAAACTCGTGAGGAAAACAAAAAAGGAACCAAACGCAGCCGACCCGGCAAACGTAAATAGGTTCCTCGGAGGGAGTTAACGGCTCCCTCCTCCCAATCTTAACATAAACGGTGTAATAAATAAATCGGCGGCGGCCTTACGCGGGAGGAATGAAATGAAATGGTTAAGACGGAAAAGTATGGTCCCCATCAGGTCATAACCTACCCCGACGGCATTGTTCTGGTATATTGCGTAGGCAGGACCACGACCTGGTACACTCAGCGCGGGAATCGGTACTACTACGAGGAGGAGAGTACCAACGTACGCAACATGGGCAACGCGCTACGCCGGATCGGCCGTGTAAAGTTTGAGGAGATTCATCGTTTGATCGTCACGGCAGGGTAATGATCGTTGCGGTCATCAATATGGGCTCCGGCCCTTCTAAGGAGGAATATGCGGTGAAGACGAAAAAGAAATATGTAGCAAGCCCATACACATACGGACCATTCAACAATCCAACATCCTGGGGTATCTGGAATACTGAAACGGAAGCTTGGATGCCGGATAAGCCCACGCCGCGGAAGAGTGACGCCGAAGCGGATGCGAAAATAATGAACAAGCTGGAGGAGGCGTGAACCTTGGAAACAGCAACATTGATTATCGGAATAGTTGCACTGGTCTTATCGGTTATTGCATTGATTCGGACGATCAAGAAGGATTGAGCTGGCATTTGGAGAAATAAGTAAATTAATATCAATTATAATGAAAGGACGTATGAACAATGAAAGTATTTTACGAGGACATTTTGGTAGGCGAGGTTATAACAAACCGGAGCATGACAGTTGATGAAGCACTTGAGTTGATCGGATTTGATGAAGAAAAGTTTATCGCAGATAACGGGTTTGATGATATCGACTATAATGAATTTAAAATGGAATATTAAGCGAAAAAAGCCCACCGACCAATTAAGGTTAGTGGGCTTTTGTACCGATTCTTTCGGATTTGATAGTATTATATCATGGGTTATTTTGTAAGTGAAGCTATTTTTTTATCATTATCCCAATTAACTTTTGCGCCGAATGCTTCACCGGCCGCACGAAGTGGGACATATACCCTGCCTTCCAGCACAAAGCCGTCCTCGATCTTCTCACCGTTTACGTATACTTTTGCTTTTTCCACGTTTTCTTCATCCTTTCCTGTTAACTCCGTAGCCACACGATTTTTAAACTCAGTCCATCCAGTCCATTTGCCGCCATCGTACATTTTACGTGGGCAGATTTTGCCGCTCCAATCGTAATGACGCCGGAGCCGGTCAACTCCCCAACCCCGTTCCTTAAGCATCTTAGCCACCAATTTAACGGCGTTATCCAGTGTTTTGTCATAGTCGCCAGATTCGCAAATTTCGATACTGATGGAGGTTCTATTGCCGCTATTTGGGCCGCTACCGTCTCCAGCGTGCCAAGCTGACTCATTAAGCGGTATACACTCTATAGCCTCGTATTCGTCCACTACGATGTGGAACGATGCTGTCCGTGTATTTGTAAGGTTAGTAAGCCAAGATCGCTCATTGGCGGCCTTACTCGCCGTATTACCTGTGTTGTGGATCGTTATTGTGGTTGGGTGCATTGCAAGCTCAGGCCGACGATTGCATGGTGTTGTGATTGGGATATAGTCTTTACGGTAGATCACTTGCTATCACCGCTATCTTTAACCTCTGGCAATCCTGCCAAGCTCGTCAAAAGGCTAGTAATCGTAGCCAACAAAACCGTACCGCCAACAACATACCAATTAACCTGACTAAATACCGTAGTAGCCCCAATTACGCCAATTGCTGTTTGTGCTGCTGTTTTAACTGCGCGGATACCTGCTGCTTTTAACCATTTGATTGTCATTTATAACATCTCCTTAGTTTTTAAGATCATCAATACGTTTGTGAGCTTGTTTAGTAGATTCTTCGACTCGCGTTAGCCTTTCGGAAAAAGCTTCAAAGCGTTGGCCTTGAATCTTTTGTTCTACCTTCATGTCATCCACGCCACGTTTGATGTATTCCATATCTGTTTTTAAGCTCATATTGCTGCCAGAGTCTTGAGCAACATCCTTTTTGACTGTCCTGTTGTAATTAGTCCAGCCTAAAAATATAGCACTTATTCCGGCTGCAATTGCTACTACGGTTTGCCACTCCATTTTAATCACCGCCTTAATATAAATAGTCCCCGGATCGGCTCCGAGGGCAAAATAAAAACGCCTTCTTTGGCGTTATTGGCATTGAGCTATATCGTCCTACCACGTTGCTTATATTGTTAAGCGGTATAAGGACCAACCCTATTAAACTGTAATAAACCGCTGTTAGTGATGAGAGATACGATGCCGGTAGTCGCAGATATTAATATGACACTATTAGTAAGGTTAAAAAGGGATTGAACATTCCCTAATTGGTTATACTGCGATGTTCCGGTGCCAGATTCTTCCCGTAGTCCACTAATGCTATTCGAGATAGAACGAACAGAGTTAATTATCATTCTTGTACAGCCCCTAAGCACAAAACCGTTACCAGTGTTATTTTGCGTGTTTATGGTGCCGACATTTGAGTCACTGCAATTATCAAATATTATGCCGTCCTGATTAGGCTGCTCTCCAGTTTGATCTTTTCTTCCATTTACAAACACCATAGCCCCGTGGATAAATCGACAGTTAGTAAATAATATCCCCCCACGAACACAATGACTACTAACAACCTCATCGATATATACGTACTCGCAGTTTGTCAGGAAAAATCCCGTACCACCTAGGGTATCTGTCATTACGCGTTTAAACCAAATTGCTAAGCAATTATTCATTACAAAACCGTGACCCCCGGAAGAGTAAGTTCCGCCTAAAACGTCAACATTTTCGAAAATTACGCCAGCGATATTTTCAATGTCAAATCCAGGCCAAGTAACATTGATTCCGTGGATTGGATTGGTGCCAGTGAAATCAACGATAAATTTAGAAAAGTAAATAAATCCCAAAAAGTCTCTTAATACTACAGGTGTTGCTTTACCCGCGTAACAAGTAATGTCGGTACAGTAGACATTTGCCACCAAGTTTGTCGTGTGATTTGCATCACCAATAACTCTATAATGATTTTCTATTCTTATCCGATCTAATCTGATATCGGATATGCCCATCACGTTGGTATTAAAGTAAAATACAACAGAATTTGATGGAGCGCTATTCATATCGATAAACAAATTTTCAATACTGATCTGTTGGCCCTGGATATTGAACAGATTTGTTACGCTTGATTTAGCCTTAATATTTGCTCGATTACCACCCATTCCAATTATATTCACATGGCTAGGTATAGTTAAATCCCCGAGCACATAACTATCAGCTCCGCCTGGCACAATTAACGGTATCCGATTAGCTGCGCAGAAATTTATTGCGGCCTGAAAAGCGGCGGTATCGTCATCTACTCCATTACTTTTTGCATTGTAAGGAGGGGCCTTTACGTTAATACCACGACCATCTACGTTAGTCGTAACACCCGCCAACTGCACAGTAAATTGAGCCTGCATATCGCGAGTGATATCACCGGCTACAGCTATTGTTCTTTTTGGCGTGTATGATGGATCAGGAGTACGAATATCAATAAGCTCGGCGTCTTTGTCAGCGCCACCACCTTGTATGATGGTATTGACGCGATCATTCACTCCGTCTACTGCTTCTTTTACATTCGCCCCTGCCGCCGTTCCTGAATAGGCAATATGCTCGGCTGTATGTGCTGCTGTAGAGTTGATATGGTCTGCAACAATAGCTGCTTTTGCATCTACATCTTTTTCGACGTTTTCAAGGGCGGTATTGATGTTTTCAAAGTCCTCTGAAATATTCTTACTTCCCGTTATCCCGCCGTACCGACTTGCCATTAGGTTCAGCCCCCTTCAATTGTGATTCTCTACGTTCAATTGCTTCTTTGATACCTAACAAAATTGCCTCTTCTTGCCCCGGGTTAAAGGATGATACTGCATCAATAATTGAGCATACTTCAGGCACAGGACACATTGGGTCTATTTCAGCTTTGATAACTGGAGTTATTCGGGCCACGTTTTTCACCCTTTCTTGGCATAATAAAAAGCCCCATCGTTTGATGGGACTTTGAATGAATTAATTACTTTTGCAATTCAGCAAGTTGTTCTTCGTACTGTTTGATTCTGCTGGAAAAATCATTATATCTTGACTCGTAGGTAGCAACCTTCTCATTTTTTTGCTTTTCATCTAACTTATTATCGTTTTTCACTTGATCTATTGCAATTTGCAAGTCGCTTACAACTTCTTTTGCGCTTTTAATTGAGTTTTGTAAATCTTTTATCTGATCTTCTTTAGTCCTTAAATCTTTTAGTGTAGGCAATTTATCACCTTCGTTCTGAGGTGGTGTATTAGCGCCAGTTATCGGTTTATCTGATGATTTATCGGCTAGTATGGTTTTTGAATCTGCTTTATAAATTGCATCATACCCAAGTGTATTTAATATTGTTCTAACTGGTAAGTAGGTAGCCCCTTGATATATCAGAGGGTCGGCATCCAAGTGTTTTTCTTCACCATTTACTACAAACTTTATTTTTTCAAACGACGCCTGTACATATTCTCTAACAGGTGCTGCTGCTGCAGTACTCGTCATTCCAATAATTATACCAATACACAGAGTTAGCAAGGTGTATATTGACTTTTTCATATTAATATTCCTCCCTACATTTTTCTACATTGTACATCAAAATGTAGGGAATATCACCCTATTTGTACATTGTTTACATATACACCATTAGGAGCATTAATACGAATTTCATTGTTAGCTTCAATATACCCGGTCCTAGAAAACCATAATCGCATGTCATTTAGCATATCTTGAATTGCAAAAACTAAATCGTTTCCAGATACACCAGAGTAAATATTAATATCGGCATAACCAGACCTTAACTCTACACCTCTGCTTCCTGTGCTACTGGTTCTTATTGTAGCGCCTGTGATGATACCACCTTCAATCGTGGCTCCGACTATTTCGCCGCCCTCAACTCTGCCAGCAGAAACAGTGCCACTGAACGTACCGTTAGCACCTTGGAGTGTTCCCGTAAATGTGCCATTAGCCGCCTGTAATGTCCCGGTGAATGTTCCATTTGCTGCTTCAAGTGTTCCACTAAAAACACCATCAACGCCTTGCAGCGTACCTGAGAATGTACCGCCAGCGGCTTCAAGATCACCGCCAAATTTAAACTTACGGCTAGGCAAATCAAACCACAAAGCACGGTCTCCATTGGCGTAGAAAGACAGCTCATCAGAGTTGAACACAGCTTTAGAGGCATGATCTTCACGTTCAATTGTTAAGCCAGCGGTTCGCGTTATTGTAGCTCCATAGTAAGCCTTGCCTTCCTTGACCGCCGTTTTGTTTAACTTATTGACCGCCGTAGTAAGTGATCCGTCCACTTTAAATTCACTCTGTTGTTCTGATACAGACGGTGCTTCAATAGCCATTTTAAGACCACCTTTAAAGCTGTATGTCTGCTTTAAAATGACGGATTTGTACTTAACCATGCCGTTCCACGGGATGTGCATGTCTTGCCAAGCCGTTGCGGTATCAAGCCAAGACAGGCTTTCATTTTGTTCAAATCCGATAATATCTCCATGCTCAAGCTGTGGGAATCCTCTGGCATCCATAGAAATTGGTATATAGTTAAATCCATTCAATGTGCTACGAAGGTTATTAACCATTGTCTGCGTCATAAATGGATTTTCGAGATTAAGCGTTAGGTTTTCACCGCCGACCCCAGCTTCAAAGGTGAGTGAATCTTCGGTGTCATAAGTGACCACAACGCGAGAGTAATTTTTAATCGGGTTAACTTGCTTAACCCGGATGTAATCAGATGTAGTCATTTCAAACGCTGGCGGATCAGTAGCGGCAAATCGTTTAAACCTAATCGTTCCGTCTTTGCCTACAATGACGTTGGCTGAGTTAGCTCCCGCAATGTATCCCATCACCTGCCGCATGGTAAAGCCCGCTGGCCCAGCTTGTATTTGATAGGATGGGTTTATAACAACACTGCTGTCATATACATAGTCTAATCGCCCACAAATCTCATCCCATACGGCTTTCATGGAGGCCGGATATGCTAACGAAGACACATATGCCACATCAGCGAAAACCAGCCTATCATAACAGGTAAACGTCCATACACCATTAATCTTTTCACGGGAGTCTATAAAAAACTCCCCGAGCGGCATCCAATCAGACAATGCTCCTTCCCATGTAACACGCATATCCTTCCATGGATAAGTGGCTTCTTCCCAGGTCATTCCAGACAATGATAGTGATAAAAAAGGCACGATTCTTGCGTTATCTGGTATGGTTTGATTTGTTCTGATAGTGACTACAAGTTTAGAGGGTATTGCAGTTCCAACCTCAAACCCGTCCGATGATACAAGACTGTTTTCAATCGTAAAATCAACTATCTCGTTGTCGTTATATTGGACTCCATCAACCGTAGCCATAACTATAAATTCTCTGTCAGGTCTGCGTAAAGCATCTAAATATAATTGTGATATTGGATACATAGCGTCACCGTTCTGTCAGCGTGTATTTTAAATCTTTCCACCAAAGCACGCCGTTCCTTTCAAAAGCTACCGGGGCTGGACGATCCCCAATATACATACGCTTTGTAATGTAAGTGCCTTCCATCGGGTCGGGAAAAGTAAAATCAAAAAACACATCCTTCATGGCCTTTAAAATTTGGGATATCTGTACGCCAGTTAATGCATTCCATCCAATTTCAACCTGCCGCTTCACTGTGATTCTATCCCGGTTAAGGGTCCCATCCGCAGTACGGACGGATGAATCAGCATCGTCCAGATCAAGAATTGTAACCTTAAATTCGCTCGGGGAAGCGACAAGCGGCGTTCCATTAACTTTCAATAGCATGATTCACACCTCCTATACTGGGAATGGGAGCGCTCCGGTTCTTCTTTGATGATCCTTTATCCCGTTAATTGCTGCCTCCGCTACTGACTTTTGGCTAATTGTGACGTTGACGTTTTGACCACTCTGTACAGCCCGCAGGATGGAGTTTAGTACGCTAACCACTTGCTGTTGGTCATTGTTTCCGCCGATAATCCCTTCTAGCTTTGATAGAGGGGCAATAACTTCTGGATCAGACGCTGCGCCTTTGTTATCGCCAACCATAGCAAGTGTAGGTCCATAGGCAAGACCGCCTTTTGCAAGTTTTGGAATGGTCGGGATATTAAAACCAAATGAATCTCCAACGCCTGTAACGTCTGATACCCAATCAGGAATATCAATTTTAATCCTGTTAAGTTGCCGAATCATGAAGTTAAGAGCATCAATAATGAGATTTACTGCTCCTTTAAATATCCCGGCAAGTGAATCGCCTATGCCCTCGAAGAATGTTTTTATACCATTCCAAGCTTTCTTCCAGTCCCCTGTAAATACACCAGAAACGAAGTCGACAATGCCACCCAACGATTTCATTATGCCTTTGGCTGCGTCGGATATAACGCCAACAACCGTTCCTATCACATCACCCACAAGCGAGAAGATATTAGAAAATGTTGGGCCTAACGTCTTAGTCAACCAGTTAGCGATTGGCATGATAAACTTGTTGAAGATATCTGTCGCCCCTGTAGTCAACTTGCCGACAAATGTTGTTACTTCATCAACAACACCTTTTAAGTGCTTATCCCAAAGCCATTTCAGATTTTCTAGCATATTGTCTATAAATGGCTTAAGCGTTACGTTGAATAAATTAGTCCATAACTCTTTAATTTTGTCTAAGGCTGTTTTGATATTATCTTGTATCTTTTTGCCCCACTCATCCCATTTTTTAAAGATAATATCTAAATAATCTTGTACAATTTGAGAGAGTTGTTTTAAAGCCGGATCGGCTGCGCCCGTCCATAGATCGTCAAATATTTGCTTAACAAGATCAAAGAGTTTTCCAAAAATCTCTTGTGCGCCCATCAGAAAATCCGTTAGGCGAGGCAATCCGTCCGTTACAAACTTACTCAGTATTGGGAATGCAAACTCCCAAATGGTAGATACTACATTTTTGATGCTATCGCCAAGCCCTGCAATGATGTGCCCACCAAGCTCAACGCCTTGCTGCCATAGCGGGATTAGCTTGGTTTGAAACCAACTTGCAAGCGGTACGCCAAGTGTCATAATGTCGGAGAACATTTTTTGAAACAACGTTTTCCAATTGGCTAGAACCGGTTGTATTTCGCCCCATGCCTTTTGAAATGAAGGCGATAGACTCGAAACAACAAAGTCCCAAACGTCTTTAATAGACTTGAAGGCGGTTTCGAATGCCGCACGCACCGCATCTGCCATCGCTTTGGCTTTGCTCGATACATCAATCATGCCGTCATTCATGTTACTAAATAGGCCATCTGTAGGAATAGGTGCTACAGCTCCACCAGACGCGTCAGGGGCCTTATTATCAGCGCCGCCAGATGAGTCCTTGCCGCCGATCAAGTTCAATTGGTCAAAGCTTGCCGCTGCTCCCTTGGCTTTTTTACCTGCCTTTTTAGCTTTGTCCCCAGCATCTTTATAAGCGTCACCTAATCCACCTACAGCAGCGGTCTGCGTTGTTGTGGCTTTGGTTTGGGCTTGTTGCGACTTAACTGATCCGCCAAATAATGCCGTTGTAAACTGAGCTATAAAGTTCATGACAGTTGCTAAAGCTGTTGCAAAACGAATAAGTGCTGGCAAAATTGCGTTGTAGATCGGTAAAAATGCTTGACCTAATGCCAGTCTAACGTTTTTGAGTTGTGCTACTAATTGCTGTTGCCGTGATATGGTGTTATTTGCTATTTGGTCGCCGTATTTTTGCTGGGCTTGTTCCAAAATCGCCATCAAACGAATTTGCTGCTGCGTCTGGAAATTGAGCTGCTCCCAATGCTTACCGTTTGCAAACTGTTTAAAAGCGTTGGTTGATTCGATCATAGCGACATTGACGTTAATCCCCAAATCCTCAATCGCCTCTGTGTTACCCAATAAACCAGATCGGATACGTTCCATAGTATCATCCATGGTTCTACCCGTTGCAGCAGCTACCACGGCAGATGCTTGAAGCAGCTCTTTGGTTCGCTCTGTGGTTTCGGCGGTTCCTTTAGAAAATGAGCTTAACAGGTTAGAGTAAACAGCCCCGTATTTCATGACTTCGAGCTTAGACATGCCAAACGCCGAAGCGTTATCCTTGGCCCAATCCCGAAACGCTTGAGCGCTCGTCCCCATAGTCCGGTTGATCTGCATAATAGATGCCTCATACTGCATCGCATCATTTACAGCGCTTTTAATACCTGCGCCTATGCCGATAGATGCTATGGCTGCGGCAATCCCCTTAACATAGCCGGACATGTTCGAACGAAAGGTACCCATTTGTTTCTCAGTCTTTGCGATTTCCTTGCGCAAGCCAGAAAAATTAGCTTTAGTCTGAAATGAGGAAATATCCTTCTTGGCCTTTTGCATCTCTTTCCGCATTCCCGAAAAGTCGGCCCCAGCGCGTACCATGAGGTTTTTTACTACTGCCATCTATTCACCCCCCTTGCGCACAAAAAAAAGAACGACTATAAGCCGCCCTCATCTTGTTTATTTACTACCGATCCTCCAAATTTGGCGTTTAACATTTGCACCATTTTAAGCATCTGCTCCGGTGTTTGCGCTTTTGGCTTTTCTTGCTCAACAACTTTATTCCATGCTGGCATCCGCTTTGCCCTCATCCATCCTGCGTTAAGATAAGCTAAAGCCAACCCATTGTTATCATCGCGCTTTTGCCGCTCGTTATATGCTTTTATGTGCATGTTAAGCTCATGCGGAGTGATCTCGTTATACTCTGATATGCTTAGCCCCACCCGCAGCGCCGCCATCATGGAGTCTTGCCAGTCAAATTTTGAGCTTGTGCCGGACTCTACTCCGGCTTCTCCTGGTTTCCCTCCGTACCGCCTAGTGATCCAAAAGCAATGCTAAGAGCTTCTTGCATTTTTTGAATATAGTGCGATACTGACGGAGCCTGATCCAGCAAATCTTCCATTTCTTCAAGTTTTAAAGTCTCGCCGTGCTGTTTGGCATCGTATAAAAGCCCACAGTACATGATTTTTTCAATTTCGCCCAAATCGATATTATCAAGGTCAAAGGCATCAATATCTTTCCCCGTCAAAGCTAGAATCTGCTTTAGCGCTTTATGACCAAATCTCAATTCGCGCGGACGATCCAATTCAATCATTACAACATCGTTTCTTGATTCGTTTGTCATTTTATTACCTCCAAATATTAATAAGCCGGAGCAATCGCCCCGGCATCGATTATGGTATTATTACGGTGCAGGTGTAGGTAGTACCAATGTTGGTTTGCCAGATACCTTTAGAGTTGCTTCAAAACTTACCGCCTCTTCAAGCTCGGCACCTGTTGAAAATCCAGTGACTACTGCGTTAAATGTCCAACTCGCCCCGAGCGCTGTTGGGAACTCGATGCCGCAAGGAACTGTAGCTCCAGATTCAAAGGCCGCATATACAGCAGCTTGACCGGGATCACCGGGATTAAAAAAGCCGCTCAGTGATACTTCACCACCATCCTTAAATCCGCCGATAAATTGTCTGTAACCCCCGTCAGAGTCTAAGCTTGTCACGTCGATATTATCAGCAGACAGTTCCAGACCGCCGATTGAGGTCAATTCAGCGACATATTTTGTGTCAAATTTCAACTTAGTGCCTACCGCTCTGTTAGCCAATTTGTTCACTCTCCTCGTAATAAACTGTAAATTCAATCACGCACCTGAATAGCTTAGGTTCTTCTTCCCAAAGCTCTACAGGAGCTTCGTATGTCAATTCATCAATGAATGGGCCGCCAGTGCCGATCACTCGCCCTTCAAAGCTAACAAGTTTGTTTATTGCCGCTTTGGTGAGTTGCTTCAACTGTTTGTACTTGCTGGCGATGATGTTTAGCGTTACATCGGCTCTCAGGCTGCCTAGATAGCCGTTTGTCAGCACTTTGTAGCGGATTCCTTCAGACGACAAATAAACCGCATACGGAGCAGTCTTGCCGGGGCTAAATCCGGGATATACTTTCCCACTCAGCCCAGCTATACTTTCTATTTCCACGCTTAAGGCTTCTTCAAAGTCCAATCACATCACCCCTCTAAAGCCTTATCAATAGCTTTGCCAGCAACTTCAACAATCTTTGATTCAATGGCCCGAGCATTTTCGGTGATTGACTTTCTTAAAAAATGATAGCCCGGGACATATCCACCGTCAGCGGTCATAAATCCGTATTCTTGTGAAGCCGGGTAATAGGATCTTTTACCATCTTTGGACGTTTTGACAAACACATCGTTTTTCTTCGGGTCCATCATAACGTCATATACCTTTTTCCCGGGCTTTACTTTACGTTCGCCTTTCAAAATAATGCCGCCCTTTAACGCCCCGGTGTCTACTGGCGCTTCGCTTCTAGCAGCCTTCAAAGCTATGCTTGCCCCTGCTCTTGCCGACTTCGTAGCTACTGATTGCGGCACTTTCCCGAGCTTGTTCATAGCTCGTTCAAGCTCTTTTAGTCCCTCAATCTTATCCCGTGCCATCTGTCTGCACCTCCATTGGATAAATGGAGCAAACAAGCTCTATGCGCTCGCCATTGGCTGAGTATGTGCGGACTATACGATAGTATTTTTCTCCGTATTTAACTTTCAGTTCGTCAGCATAGTCGCCAACCATGACTTCAAAAACAATATCCGGTTTGATTCCTGCTGCCATTGCTTGATAAAATTCGGTTTGCCTTACTGATTTTTTATTTGCAAAAACAGTACGGGGAGTACCGTCTTGCTCGGTTTCCTCCCCGTATGAATCTCTTGCAACCATGACAGGTATAAGGTCAATCACATCACGCCATAACACTAACATCACCTACCGTATACTCTGCCGATAGTGTCAAGTGAGTTTTAATCATCTTGTACGACTCTTGCAGTTTCTCGGCATCTGGATTATCAAATCCGAAGTTGGCTTTGCAATAAACCGTAACGGCGCGAATGATTAATGGATCAGTTTCGCTTATTGCCTTTTCTCCCATGACACCAGACAGTTTTAAATCCTGCTGCGCCGCAGAAATAAGGTCTGATATTTCCTCATCAAAAGCAATGGAGGAAACTCTTAGCGCCTTTTTGATCTTTTCAAGGAGCATGATCATTCACCGTCTTTTTTGTCGGCCTTTTCATCGCCTTTCAAAAATCCAAGCTTGATCAACTCGCCAGCACGTTTTGCATCACATTCAAATGAAGAACCGGCAACGAAGATGCTGCCGGTCTTTTTATCTTGGAACTCTTTAATTACTTCATACATAGGTTAGCCCTCCTTAAGCTGTAGGAATGTCTCGGATCAAAGCAAATGCTTTCGTATCCAAAACAGCCCCGTCAACGATGGTATAAGCTGCATAATCAACCGTTCTAGCTTTAACATGTTCTTCGGTGGCAACGCTCATAGGCTCGTTCGTATTCATGATGTAACCAGCACTTGCATTACCAATAAGAATGTTGTTTTTGCTTAGTCCAGCGTCTGGTTTAACAACCATGCCGAACATTCGGCCTACACCGCCGCTTGTTACATCAGGGATAAACAATGGGCGCCCGTTATCATCGGTAAGGTTAGCGAGTTGCGTCCAGATAGTCGCGTTATTCGCATAAATAGCGGCACCTCCAAGGTAAGAAGAGTGGATTTTTGCGATTGCTTCCGTTACCTTCTTGTAAGTTAAAGGCACCGGAGTTGTGGCGTTATCTGGATCGTAAGTCACTACTTGCGGCGTTCCAGACTCGGCAAGCAAAGCAGTTTCTACGCCTTCCGGTTCTCTTGGGGATGCACTCGCGCCTTTACCAGATGCAACCGCTTTGCCCAAAGCTACGCCGACACGCTCACCGAGTTCATTGATAATAAATGGAATAAACTCTTCCATTGCCATCGAACGCAATTTCCACGTGATAGTAATTGCTTTAGCGAGTTCGCAACCACTGAGAGTAATTTCGCCAAAGTTGTTTTGTTCATCAGCAGTTGCAGTAGCTTCGTCATAGAACGCCGCATCACCAGCGGCAATACCTGTGTGTTTCTTCATTGTCAGAGTGCCAGAAACACTGAATTTACGTACATCAGCAAGCAATGGGTACATTTCTTCAGCACGTTTCCAAATGCCAGCTACAACCGTCTCAGGGATTAGAATAGCCGTGTTGGTTGTATCGTGAGTATAAGCATTGCTAAATTCGGTGTTTACCTTATCAAACAATTCCTTTTCTATTCCTTCTAGTTTGCCGCCCTGCATGTATTTGGCCCATGCATTTTCATATGCCTTCTTTTCATCGAGCGGTTTAGGTTGGACAATGTTATCCACTGGTTTACCTCCTTCAACTGTTACTGATTTGTTTTCAAGTTCCGTTACCTTTGCATTGTCTTTTAGTGCATTAAGGTTTGCGTTAGCCAATGCAATTGTTTCCCATTTGTTATCAAGTGTTTTTACCTCGTTCATTTTTGCTTCGGAATCCTCAAATTTCCCTTCGTTAATCAATAATTCTGCCTCGTTCATCAGCTTTTTACGTTGATTCAAATATTGTTCTTTAGTCATTACATTTCATCTCCCTTTAGTTTTAATAGGTTCAACCTTGTTTGTTGTCGCGCAAAAATATCCGTTTTGTTCTCTGTGTTTTTACGAGAACTCAACGGATTTTTAATGGTGTTTCGTATTTTTTCGATAACAGCAGGAGGCAACATTTGTGATTGGTTTAATGATGCAACCAACTGATTACCAGTATCAAACATAACCTCATCAGCAAAGCCTTTTTCTTTTGCTTGCTGTGCATTTAGCCACGTTTCTTGATCCATCAAACTTAATAGTTCATCTTGTGACAATCCCGTTTTAAGAATATAGGCATTTGCAATTGACTTGTTGTAGTTTTTCAGTACTGCCGCTTCATGTTCCAAATCGCGATAATCACCGCCAGCGTTGGTAGATACATTGTGTATCATGATTTGAGCGGTTGGGGAAATCTGAACATGATCACCAGCCATAGCGATAACGCTAGCTGCACTAGCCGCAACACCGACTATTTTGACATTAACTCTTCCGGGGTAACTTTTCAGAGCTGTATAAATTTCTGATCCATCATAGACAGAACCGCCCGGGCTGTTAATTTCAACATCAACATTTTCTCCGTTAGCTGCTTCCAGTGATTTTGTCACATCATTTGGTGAAGTTGCATCAATTTCAAACCATTCATAAATCCATTTTGAATCGTTTGGAACAATAACTCCTTTGATCTTTACCAATGCCATTTAATCACCTCCTTTACTCGGTTGTCGGTCTTGTATCTAACCGCCGTATATACTCATCCCCACCCTCGCGAGGCGACTTGTTGAATACTTCGCGCACTTCGTTAGGATTGAATATTCCTCTATCAACCAGTTCAACAAGCTTTAATTTAGTTTGCATGGAAGCAAAGGTTAGGTTAGACGATTCAAAAATGATTTTGTTTCCAAACCCTCGTTCTCTGCGAGAAAATAACTTTCTTGTGTACTCCCCACTTAGCTGTATAATGTCCGGTTCGCAAGCTGATTCGTAGTACGATATCCAATCATCTTCCGTATAATCTCCCATGATGATCTTTTCGTTGGTGTTAAAGAATGAAAGAATACGTTTAGTAGTTACGTCCATTTGTTTCTCATTTGGGACGTAATCCTTTGGCTCGACTTGTTTGACATCAGCCTTTGCATCTGTAGCAGCCGCCCCAACTGATTCGGATGTTTCAGTATTCATGAAGCTGTCTACAAAATCTTTGGTGTTTTTCTTAATGTCTTCCGGACGTAAAGTTTGATTGAACTTCAACAGCCAGCGGATAACATTTGAATTTTTAATAGCTTTCACAATGCCTTGATCTGTTGTATTAACGATCTCCATCAGTGGGGCCAATGCTTGCGCTGGTGAATCGCCAAATATTTCGTTTTCATTAAAGTCCTTACGCAAATGAATGATGTCCGAATATCTAAAGGTCACAGTTTTACCAGTGCGCAGATTAAAGCGCATATAAAGCGTTCCTGAATCGTCTTGGAGCGCCTCGGATGAAACGGCTGTAATAGGATATATCTCAGTCGGATATCCATTTTCATCACGGTTAATAAAAGCAAATGCATTGTTATTAAGTTCAAGCTGCGTGATCACTTTCTCTTGTAACTGTTGGCCCGTCATATATGGATTTGGTTCTTCAAGCAGAAAGCGCATGTACACATCAGGATTTACTTTCGTTCCGTCAGGGCCTTGCCGTATATGCTTCGCTACTGCCTTACCAATTGCCCGAGCTTTTGGCCTAATTGCAGCCCTAACAATGTCTGACTTATACAAATTGCCGTTCCACGAATAAAACCCGTTGCCATTATCCACAATCATTTGATATTTAGTCACGGTTACGGCCTTGTTCTTCATTCGGTTGAATAATCCCAAGTTATCACCTCCTTTAAATCATGTTTAGATATTCATTCATTTTCTCTTGTAGAATGACATAAGCATCAAGCGCGGCGGCTAGTCCATCAATACGCCGCTTTTGATTGCTCTTGATTGGTTGAATGTTTCCGTTTTTATCAATCTCAATACTCGTATTTGACAAACACCATTTTGTGATAGGGTTATTGTTATAAACAATTTTATTTGATTCAAGATCAGCCCCAAGTTTTTTCATCGGTCCAGACAAAGTTTTTTTCCCTTGGATAACCGGGATCATTGCCTCTTTGCCAAAGGTGTTTTCCATTTCCTCCACCCAATATTTAGCTGACCATGAGTCAAACCCAAACCAAGGAAGGTAAATGTCTTTTTCATTCTGCATTTCAAGAAACCACTCTGTAACAAATTTAGGATGAACACTATTCCCAGGCGTAGTCCGCAATAGGCCAAGTTCATGCCAAATGTTATATGGTATCTTATCTTCCTTAGATCGCTTTTCAAGTAGTTCTTCTGGCAACCAATACATGTGTTCAAAATATATATGATCATCACCAGGAACAATAAAAAGAACACAAGCGGCTGTTAGGTCCGTTGTGCTCGCCAAGTCGACGCCACCAATCCCATAGCGCGGTTTCAATTTTGTAAGATCGAACTTGTCAGTATTATTTAATTGTTCGAAAGTTAACCATGCTTCCGATGAGGTTTCACGAATGTTGAAATCCTTGGTCAAAAGGTTTTTAACAAGCATTGAGTTTGCTTTAGCTTTGTTGACCTTGGTTTCAAGTTGATCGACCTTTTTAATCGTTCCTAGTCCCGGGTTAGCCTTCTTCCACATTGCTGGGTCGGTCCACTCGTTACGATCATCCAATTCGTAGATGATGGGTAAGAATCTGTCATCATGATAACCGTCAGGATCCCCGTACCCGTTCAAAACCATTTCAGCTTCGCTGTATTTCAGATCGTAAACCGCTTCACGTACCGTTCCGGCAGTTGTGATCATGACTAATAGCGGTTGTTCGCGTGCGCTCGTACCGTCAACAATAACGTCATAAAGGTTTTTATCCTTCCATGCGTGTATTTCGTCCAGTAGTGCGCCGTGAACGTTCAGTCCGTCCAGAGTATCAGAATCCGATCCGAGTGGTTTAAATGAGCTATCGTTCCAATCTGAAACCAGTTCACTAACAAGCGGTTTGTTTCGTTTTAATAGAGCCGGTGACTTCTTGACCATCCGCTTAGCTTCAAGCCATACCAATTTCGCTTGATCCTTCTTTGTTGCAACAGCGTAAACCTCGGCCCCGGGTTCTCCATCTGCAAGCTGCAAGTATAGCCCTATGCCGGATGCAAGTGTTGACTTGCCATTCTTACGAGCTACAACTAAAAAAACCTCCCGATACTTTCGCGCCCCGTCTATTTTATGGACGAAACCGAAGGTTGCCGCGAGGAAAGCTTTCTGCCACAGTTCAAGGTCAATCGGCTGACCGCCCCATTTACCTTTACTATGTTTGCAGTAGTTTTCTATGAACTCAATCGCATGGTTAGCTCTGCGAGAATCATATTCATATTCACTTGTTTGGTCGTAAATGTCTTTGACTAGCTGTTGGTAAACACGCCTTACCTTTTGACAAACAACTTCTTTGCCGGATTCGATCTGCGCCCAATATTCTATGATCGGGTTATACGCTAATGGATATTGCTTGCGTAAAGCGCTCATCGGTTACCCACAAAGTCTTCAAACCCATCATCCTGCGTTTTTGGTGGCGCTTTTGGTCGCAAATCAGTTAGTTGCTTCATGATTGCTGAGTGATTCTTGATCATTACGTTGTAAATCTCAACCTCTGGCGACTTCTTTGTCCCCCATTGATGTTCACCGTTTTGATACTCACTTACCACGCCGTTCTCGTTCATAGTTTCTTGGAGTTCGTCAAGCGTCACCGCCATAAAAGCGGCGTTCTTTATTAAAGACTCAACTATCTTTTTTGATTTATTATCAACGTCATTTAAAAGCTTGGTAAGTCGCACTATTTCAGCATCGATTTTATCGCGTTTTGTTTGGTCTATGGACTCATTTTTCTTTGCCATTCTCCTTCCCTCTCTTTCGTGATACCACACCCCCTATAGAGGTGACTTGTGTGTTATTTGAAGGTGGACACATCGGTCTTCACCGTAGGCCTACTCTTTTCTTAATGGGGGGGCTATGGTGTGTCGTAATCACATCCGATAAATTCTGTAACTCCAATGCTCCCATCTTTACATACATGTGTTTCAATCATTGAAGGAGTATATGAACCCCATTCTCTAGGCATTGAATGCCCCGAGGTAATGGCTAAAGATGCAATTATCCCATCTGGTACATGATATGGCTTATCTAAACAGCCACACTTACGACACTTATATACCAATGAAGCTCCTCTATTCATCGCTCTCACCTCTCTGCACCAGATTTCCTTCCTCATCAAACATAAGCCCTTGCGCTACTATCCCATCATCTCCATGGTGTTCATTGTTGTGGCAGTCCTGACATAGATACTCTAGGTTATTATGATTAAGAGATACATATGGATCGTTTATGTTATGTGGTGTTAGATAGCATTTGTGGTGCACTATCTTGCCTGGCTTGCCGCATCTCTCGCATAGTCCATGCACCTTGATGATGTATGATGCTCTACACTCTTTCCAGGCTCGTGAGTTGTAGAAGCGCTTAGCCCATGGCTTCATTTATTACTTTCTTTCTCATAGCATTTCTGGCATAACAGTACATCTCTTATTGTTGAATACGACAAGGATATATTCTTATCTCGTTCCATTCTCCGTATGATGTAACCTATTAGTTCGTCATCTTTATTTACTTTCTCTTTCCAACCTTCTGGCGGTGGAAGAACCATTCCCTTTACCTCCTTCACACATCACATTTCCCATTTGGACAATCATTACCGTATGCTTGTTCCTCGGTAGCTTTATCCAGCCACCCTTTCGGATCAGTGTATCCGCCACACTTTTTGCAAGCATCTCCGTCACGGTCTGAATATCCTATTTGCTTATGCCCGCACTCAACACATTGGCGAATCATCTTACGCCCCATCGTTTTCACCGACCTTTTCAATAAGCTTGTTTAGATACCATCTTGCTTTCTTTAAGTCCTCTATACCGTTCTTACGTTTCCAGCGCCACATGTATTTGATGATGTTTCCTGTTAAGCTTCCTTCAAATCCCGTTAATCCTTCTGTTGCTGCTTCTATTGCATCTATGCACTCGATTTTTCCAGCGATGTAGTGGCTTGGATATTCTACATTGTCAGGCTTAGTCGCCATGTCCTCACCTCACACGTAATGAATTCTTAATACTTTATCTTCCGTGTACTCGAATACCTCAAAGCGCTTATGCGCCGTTGTATATCCGTAATCGTCGTGCCAATCATCCGTTTCATTGCCTGTTGGCATCCTCCGTATCACCGCGCCACCTTTGTCTACGACTCGTTCAGTGTGTAGGTGCCCGGTGAATATCTCTCTTGTTTTGGCCCTTGACCACTCCAAAGGGAACTCTGTTGAAAAGTTTTCTGTTAATCTATCTTCTTTCTTTTTATCGCCGTGATTGATTCCAATGAAGTTTAACCCAAGCACGTGCGCCTTACGTTCTTTGAACCTTGTGTCAAAATGTATTTGCGGATATCTCGCTTCAAGGCATTTAACAAAGGCCCAGCTCATTGATTCATCATGATTGCCCTTCGAATATATCGCCGTTACCTTTCCGCAACGCTTTAATGCTGTATCTAAAATTGGCATATAAAAAAGCATGACGTCATCCCATGCTTTTTCCATGTTTACCTTTTCAATTTCTCGTCCGCTTGATGTCCTGCCCCTAAAGTCGTCGTTGTGTAACAAGTCTTGCCCTATAATAAACAAAACCTCTTTATACCCTTGTTCAAGTAGCTGTATTATGTCTCTCTGAGTATCTTTGTAGTATTCATAGGTACTTATGCCAAAGTGCATATCGAATAAAGGTAAGTTAAGGTACTTTGCTGACTCTTTTGGTTCAGTCTCGATGATAACCGGCTTTATCGTTTCAATCTTCTTTATGATGCCATCCCAATCAACCACGTTTTGCTTTGGCTTAACGGTGATCTGGCTTGAAAATAGTGTTACCGTACCGTCTTGTTTGTTGTGTTGGTTCCACTCAGACCATTTTGAGGATACCAATTCCCATTCTTTATGATCATATCCGTGGGCTTCTAGTAGATATTTAGCATCTTTGATCTTTTCTCTTGCTATCCTTACTAGCCTATCTGATCTATGCGCACCGTTAGGCAGTATTTCAAATGATTCTTTATACCCGGTAGGTGCTTGTGCTTCTACATTTGGCTTTTTAACCCGTTTGCGGACCCCTTCGGAAGAAAACTCAATATCAAACTCCTGCGTCAGTTTGGCGGCTATCTCTGCATATGTTCCAGTTCCTTTAAGTTCTAATAGCCGTTTATCCTCTTCTGGTGTCCATGTCATGTGTTTCTGCATCTAAGCACCTCCTTTACACAAAGTTTTTTGTTCTAATCCACAATGATTAATAGCGGTAACGAGAAAATCGCAATGAATCTATGGCGATCTACCGCTTCTTTTTCCGTATCGTCCTTATTTGCAATCCAAAAGTTTAAAAATGCAGCTATTATCAAAAACACCTGACCAGCAAAAATTATCCATTGCATTTCTTGGCCCCCTCATTTATCCAAAATAAAAAAAGCCGCCTAATGGCGACATAATTCATGAATCCTCTTCTACCCTTAATCCATTTAGAGCGTTTGATAACCACCACTCAAGTCCACATGTTGCGCACTTCGTTAACCCTTCAGGTTCTGCCTTTGGTTGTGGTGGTATTGCTTTCGATCTATAAATTGTGTCAACTACTCTTTCTGATCCAGTTAGATTTTCTGGTAACTCAAACACCTTTGTTCCACATCTTTTACACACAAGCACCGGCTTAATATATGTTTTCCTGTTGTATTTAAACATTCATATCACCTCAATGAGATAATATCATAAACCGCTTTATTTAGGCAGCGGCAGCTTTCGCGATCCACTCTTTAACCGTTGCGATCACGGCTGAAAATGAGGCGCATATGGGTGTCAAGCATATGCCTATTAATTCAAGGGTGGAGTAACGATATGTTAAGGTTATGTGTTATCAGTTACGCATACCGCCGAACGCCATAGGACATTGCCAGTATGCGTATATTATTAGGGGAAATTGCTCAGGAACTTTCACCACTAAATAAAAAAGGCCAGCGTATTCGCCAGCCCATCATCCAAGGTATTCATACCTTCATGGTGTCCTTTATTCAATTTCCCACAATACAATCATAACACGTCTATACCAGAAATGTCGGACCTAAGACGGACAAAAAGCGGACATGATTTTATTCTTTGAAAACCATCAATCCTAACATCATTGCCAGTCTGTAGATAGCCAGTGTTTTGATGCGTCTGTAGTGCCTGTCACTGTATCCGATCTGTTCGGCAGCTTCGTAATCCCACATATCTTCATTTTCGAAGTATCTTGCTCTTATTAGTGTTTGCTGCCTTTGTGGCAAACGATTTATTGCCTTGTCTACTCTTTCCACGTGCTTTCTACGCCGTTCCTGTTCGTCTATGTTGTGTATGGCTATATCACATGTATGATTGCTTGTTAAGCCTGTGTAGCTCCGTGGCATGTCACTATAAGCTGCTGTCATGTTTGGCTCAATAGGGATAAATTCGGTTATCTTATATTCTCTTGCTTGGAGCAGATACTTTTCTACTGCTTCTTTGGTTGCTTCCTCATCTACCTTGTAAATATCTAATGTCAACTGGAATGCTCCCATTTGATCACCCCTTTGCACTATTTTACGCCGCATTTATCATTTTTTAGATATATACAGCTTATTTTTATCATTTTTCATTGTTTCATTTGCATTATACTACATATTTTCATCCTTTTCCTTCTCAGCAATATTCTTAACCATGCGCGCCCTAGCAAAATTATTGACCGAATTGTTGATAGCGCAGATAGCAAAGAAAATTAGAAACGATGTCAACCAAGGATGCAAAAAAGCCCATTCTACCATGCTCACACCCCCTCTATATAATCAAATATGTCTGCCTGACCTTCCTCCTGATAATCGCTCTTATCTACAATCAATTCCTCGTCTAACCATCGTTTAGGCGCTTCTTTGGCATAGTGAGGCCATACCTCTTGTCCAGCTACATGACGTTTAGGATCGGCTACTTGTGCTTTATCAGTCCACACCCAAAATGATTTTGCTTTTACCTTTGGTGTCATGACTCCCCCTCACTCTCTGGTAGGTTATGGTAAATCTATACGGCCCCCGGCTTCGCCTAAGCGTATTCGGTCGGTCGAGGGCCTACGGCCTAATTTTCTACTTTCTCCACGCTCGGGCATCAGCAATTGCCCATGATGCTCTTGTGCTGTCTGTGCATGGTTGTACCTCGCAATCATCATTGTCACAAAATACTATCGTTGATAATCCAGTGCCTTTTATGTTGTTTCTAACATACGATTCAATTTTTGCAGGTTCTTTACACCAAGGGCATTTTATGCCGTTTAATGTATCCATGCTTACACCTCCAATACAGCTAATAGAGCTGCTTTACATATCGCCTCAGGAAGCTTAGGACAAACAACTGTTTCCGTTTGATTGTCGTCTTCATGAACCGTAACCCAAACCTCATAAAAATCAAGGCACGTTCGTACATCTGTATATAATTGCGACTCCTGAAGTTTCTCTACTACTTCCCATGCTGCGGATATGTCGGAAGAATATAAAGGAATGATCTTTTGTTTGTCGTCAGTGGGATCAAACGCAAAGTTTCTTTTGTATCCATTCGCACCAAACGCATGATCACACATTGTGTCG